>DATCTB010000569.1:0-12418 GCA_036568185.1 Bacteroidales bacterium
TTAAGCAAGATGAATAATAATCTTCCCATTTCGAAATTCTTACCAACTACTTCCCTTGTCTGCGTAGAGAGAGAGAGAGAGAGAGAGAAAGGCTGGAGAATTGAAAACAGGGAACATAAATGCCCACATCGTATTAGATGACTCCCACCCGCCTTAGGTTAAATAATTAAACCAATTAAAACCCATTTTTTAATTCATTTTTTTTAACCTAATTTTTACAATTATGAAAAAGTTATATTTAATTGCATTTGGCCTATTATTTTATTTAGGCTTAAATGCCCAGATGTTTACTATCGGAAATGACACTATTTACAAAATAAATGGAGTATACTGTTACATCACTCCATATGATACTGTAAGGGCAGACAGTACAGTTATTACTATTAATTTTGAAGATAACGTAAACTCATCATCGAGAAGTAGTTTCGTTAATCAATATAATTTAACTTTTAAGGCTGAAACTGCAGCTGGAAACATACAGTACAATATTCCCTATGGCCAAAATTATATTACAATTTGTAATCAGATTGGTAATGACAGTAGAGTAGAGAGAATGCAGACCCATTTTCATATGAAATTAGCTACAAAACCAGTGGTATATTATCCTAACGATGATGAGTTAAGTGACCAATGGCATTTAGAAAGGATTGGCGTTTTTAATGGAGAAAGTAACTACGGAGCGTGGGATTTAACGACAGGCTCTCCTGATATTGCAGTTGCCTTACTTGATGCAGGGCTAGAAATAGATGTTGATGAATTTGGACCAGTTTATGATGAAATAGATGTTGTTTACCATAATCCTGGTGAAGATGAATGGTTTTATTGGGATTATCCTGAAAGTGGAAATGGAATTGATGATGATAATAATGGCTATATTGACGATTGGAAGGGATGGGATTTTACGAATATTTATCAAGATGCTAATGGAAATCACATTACAACAGATAATGATGTTCGCTCAAACCATTCTGCCGTAAAACACGGAACAGGTATGGCAAGTATTATTGCAGCTAAAACTAATAATTATAATTCAATAGCTGGCATAGCAGGAGGAGATATTGATAATAATGAAAGTGGCATTAAATTAATTCCAATCAAGATTTATGATCTATATTACGATTATTATCAAAATAAATATGTTGATTATCTTTCAACTGCAGATGTTGAACTAGCAATCTATTATGCAATTAATCAAGGAGCAAAAGTTATTAATATGTCTTTTGAATGCTACTACGACATAAAAATAGATTTGAAAGAAGAGATTAATACTGCATATGAGCAAGGTATAACGGTTATTGCATCTACTGGAAATGGAAATATTGAATTTATTTCTTATCCAGCTCGTGAGGAAAATGTAATAGCAGTTGGGGCAACAGATTTTGATGACGAAAGATGGGTGTTTAATCAGAATCTCGGATCAAATTATGGCAATCAGATTGATCTTTCTGCGCCAGGTGAAAATATACTTGTATTAGATAATAATGGGTCTAGCTATGAGGCATCGGGCACATCAATTTCAACGGCAATTGTAAGCGCCACGGTAGCTTTAATGCTTTCGGTAAATCCTGATTTGAGTCCAGAACAAATAGAATCTATTTTAAAAAGTACTGCCGAAAAGGTAGGTAATAAAAATTATATTGATGGCTGGAATAAATATTACGGCTATGGCCGTATCAATACTTACGCGGCTGTTTGTGCGGCACTTGAAGAAAAATCTGCAATTGATGTTACTTCTAACGAAACATGGGATAATCGAGTACTATCAAAAAAGAATATTACAATTGAGCCAGGTGTAACTCTTACAGTTGAAGGAGAGGTTTATATGGGTGAGAATACAAAAATAATTGTAAAACCTGGAGCTAAGTTAATTGTAGATCATGGCATTATTTCTAATTTCCCTTTTTGTGGTGAAGAAAACAACAGGTGGTCAGGTATTGAGGTTTGGGGAGATGTAACTAAACATCAAATGACGATAAACGGTTCTAATGCACAAGGAATGCTTGTTTTAAATTCGGCTACTATTGAAAATGCGGTTTGTGCTGTGAGACTTTTTGAATATAGCAATGTATCAACAACTACTGGTGGAATTGTTATCGCGCAAAATTCTAATTTCGTTAATAATAATAGGGCTGTTTCTTTCTTCCCATTTAAAAACATCTATATGGATGATGAATTTGATTACATTAGTCATTTCACGAATTGCAAATTTATAGTGGATGAAGATTATATCAGTAGTTATCATACATTTGAAGGAGAACACATAATGATGTATGGAGTAAAGGGTATAAAATTCTTTGGGTGCACTTTTGTAAATAACCTTGATAGCGACCCTTCAGGTACAGCGATAAACTCGTGTGATGCAGGCTTTAGGATAGATGGTTATTGTGTAAATAGCCAGACTATCCCATGTCCATCAGGCAATTACTTAGAAACCACTTTTACAAATTTTAAAAAAGCGGTTTATGCAGTTAATACAGGAAATACCTTATATACAAGTACAATAATGAATTCAATTTTTGATAACAATGGTTATGGAATTCATTTTAACAATGTAAATGATGCTGTTGTTATTCAAAACGATTTTATACTTGGTTACATTGAGGGGTGCGGTGTTACTAACAGCAAAGGTATTTTTATGGATAATTGCAAACGGTTTGCAATTGAAGAAAACCAGTTTAGTTTGCATTCGCCTCCGGCAGCAATTATCAATACGGGTATTCAGATAAACAATACCAATAATGCTTCCGATGAAGTATATAAAAATACTTTTGATAATATGCTTTTCGGAAATTATGCAAGAGGTAAAAATTGGTTTGGATATAATACATTTGGATTATCTTATTATTGCAATATCAATGAAATAAATGAATGGGATTTTTATGTTGCTGATTATGAAGACGAAACACATGGCATACAACAATTACAAGGAAATAGATATAATCCCGCCGCTAATACATTTTCTGTTGGTGCAAGTAGCCATTTTGAAAACAATGGTTTCTATGAACTTGATTATTATTATAATCAGAACATGCAGGTTGAAACTCCTGATATAAATAAGCTATATAGAGTGAATAGAGTTCCGATAAACTTGTCCAATAATTGTCCATCGCACTATGGCGGGGGAGACATAAGGCTATCATCCGCTCAAATACAGCAACGGCTAACTGATTATTACGAATCACTTGCTAATTACAATTTGGCTAAAACAAGATTTGATAGTATTGGTTCCCAAGGTGATTCAGGTCTTCTACAATTATATACTGAGCAAATGTCATATTATAACGGTTTATACTCCATTGCTTTATACGATATGTTACGCAGTGATTTAGCCGACACATTGGCTCATCAATCAGAAGTTAATAGCTGGTTGCTTTATTTGGATAATTATGCAGCTGATGAATCACGCATAGATTTATTTATACAACAAGGAAAATATAGCAATGCTATGGCTTTACTGGATTCATTGGCACTAATTTATACCTTTACGGCATACGATTCAATTGAGTATCCCTTTTATCAGGCTTTTAAGACATTGCAATACAGCTGGTTAAATGATGATAGGAATGTTTTTGAACTAAATACTGGCGAAATAAGTCAACTCGTTAATATAGCTGATAGTAGCCAGGGTTCTGCCGGGGCACAGGCAAGGGGAATACTTGAATTCGCTTACCCTGAATTGTATTCTTATATCGATTGCCTTCAAATGCCAGACACAACTTTAAAGAATAGATTGATTTCAGGTTCGGAAAAAACCGAAAACGTGTTCATTTCTATTACGGCAAGACCTAATCCAGCTACTTACCAGCTAACTTTTGAATATTATTGTCCTAAAGAAAGTAAGTTAGGTACAATTTATATTTGGAATGCAAATAGTCAACTAATTAAAACTATTAATTTTAAGACGAATGAGGGAATTGAAATAGTAAATGTTGAAAATTGGCCAGCCGGAGTATATTTTTACAGTTTTACCAACGAATTAACTGTTCGTTCAGGTAAATTTGTTGTTAACAGGTAATAGTTGTTTTAGAGAGGTGCCATTTAATGGCATCTCTCTTATTTTTTAAAAATGATTAAAATGAAAAATACTTTTTCGAATATAATATTGTTTTCTTTTTTTATTTTGCATTTGCCGGTTATTTCATTTAGTCAGAATGTCGAAATTCCATGGGAATCATGTTTTGGTGGTTCAGAATTTGAGTATTGCATTGATGTTATACTATCAAATAATAATTATTATGTGCTTTCTAAAACAGAATCAAATAATGGAGATGTTACTTATAATCATGGTTTAACGGACCTTTGGCTTATAAAAACAGATTTAGACGGTAATCTATTATTTGAAAAATGCATAGGCGGATCTAAAGGTGAAGGAGCTTCTAATTTGTTAAAAATATCAGATTCAACTTTTTATATTGCTGGTTCAACAAAGTCAAATGATGGAGACATAAGCTATAACCCCGATACTTCCTCATTCAATTTTTGGATAACAAAGATTGATACTTTAGGAAATATTATTTGGGATAAAGTAGTAGGTGGCTCAAGGCATGAATTGACAAGAGATGCAATTGTAACAAATGATGGAGGAATTTTAATGATGGGTCTTACCCATTCAGATGATGGAGATATTAGCAATTACTTTGGCTTTTACGATGTTTGGATGATTAAACTGAATGGACAGGGAGAAAATCAGTGGGATTTTACCTTGGGAGGAACAGGCTTAGAAGAAGCTGCATCTGTTATCCAAACTTCGGATGGTGGTTATATGATTTCTGCATCAACAGATGGTTCCGGAGGTGGTAATTACGATACTACTTGTAATTATCATGATTTACCCCATGGATTTCAAGATGTTTGGATTGTTAAATTGGATTCGCTTAGGAATATTGAGTGGCAACAATGTTATGGTGGACTATATCATGACGGGCCTGGAGATACACATGAACTCAATGATGGATACATTGTAGTTGGAAATACAACATCAAACGATGGAGATGTTTCTGGATATCATGGCTACCCTGGATATGAAAATACTGAATTTGATATTTGGGTTTTTAAAATTGATTTTTCAGGAAATCTAATTTGGCAAAAATGTCTGGGAGGTTATTATGGTGATTTTTCACGAAATATTTTCCTTACATCAGATGGAGGATTTATGGTAGTAGGAAGGACAACTTCAAATGATGGAGATGTAGTAGGATTTCATGGCGAAGGAACGGGGCTTTATGGTGATATTTGGCTGGCAAAATTAAGTGCGGATGGAGAACTGCAATGGCAATACTGCTATGGTGGAAATGGGGATGAGCGTATTTATCATGGTGTAATACAAAAAGGCGATTATAACTATGTAATGGCAATAGAAACCGACACCGACCCCTGGCAATGTGGTGGTATAATGTATTTTGATATCAGGCTATTTGAGATTGACGATACTGTAACTTCAATTAGTGAAAACGGGAATGGCAATTTTATTAACAACCTTATCGTCACTCCGAATCCGGCAACTGATTTGCTTAAAATAATTTTTAGTGGACAAATAGGAGGTGATGAATTAGTTCTTTACAACACCAGCGGGCAGGAAGTAAAACAAATTGATGTCCAATCAGCCCGGCGAGAATACGAACTGGATATTTCAGGCTTGCCTTCAGGCTTGTATGTTGTTGTGTTGTTTGATGGCGGTAAGGTGGTGGATAAACAAAAGGTTGTGATTAACCATTAGACTTCTAATGTCGTACTTTGCTTAAATAGTCTATTAAACATCTTTCAATCTGGCAAACCGAAATTTCAGCCGATTATAATTACAACGGCAAAGTTAAAATTCAAGTGTATAACAACTTCGGACAACAAGTAAAAACCCTCATTGATATTAAAACTACTGGTGGTAAGTCTTTCATTCGCTGGACAGGCAATGACAATAACAAAAGCATTTTACCTCCCGGAATTTACTATGTCGTCATGTATTTTAATGACAGTGAAGTTGAAACTTTGAAAGTGGTGAAGCGGTAATCTGATAATTTTAATTCAATTACGGAATCTGCGTGAACAAATAAAATGAAAAAAAAAGAGGCCGCCCTTGCAGGACTGCCTCTTTAATTTTTTAGGTATGCTTTATTTATTCCCTGTAGCGAATGTCAATCCAAATCTAAAAACAGATCCGGCTCCACCACCTAATTCGGCAAATAAGCCAAGATTGTCTTTAAACATCCAGCGTCCACCAACAAATCCTTCTCCATAGCCACCGACTTTAGGGTCATATTCTACATCATTTTTCGAAGAATTATAATTGTAATTACCGTAAAATTTAATTCCAAACCCAACTCCTGCATAAACATCAAACTCGCTACTTTCAAACACCAACAAATGCCAGCTTGCCCGTGGCCCTAAATAAAAAATTGGTTTTACCTGTGACCCGGAATAAGCCCCATAATAGTAATACCAGTCATAATCTGCAAATTGTATTTCAGCCAATCCACCAAAAGACACAACACCCACATCACCAGTTGGTATTACACCATAATCACCACTAAAATTAATGGTTGGAATAAAACCATAGTTGTAGGGAGCGCCAATTCCGGCATTAAACATAAGGCTTCCCTTGTCAAAAACATGCTGCGCATTGATTGTAAACCCAAGCAGGGTCAATAAAACAACAATTGATACTTTTTTCATTTTGTAAAAAATTTAATTTGTTAATTAATAAGAGGTTCTATTTGATAAACTATTTAGCATAACTAATAGCCCGTGTTTCACGGATTACAGTAATTTTAATCTGACCCGGATAAGTCATTTCTTCCTGAATTTTTCTGGATAATTCATAAGAAATTTTGTTTGCTTCCTCATCGTTTACTTTTTCAGCGCCAACAATAACCCGCAATTCACGTCCAGCCTGTATTGCATAGGTTTTCACAACGCCGGGATAAGTAAGGGCCATCTCTTCCAATTTTTTCAAACGCTGGATATATGCTTCTACAACTTCGCGCCTTGCACCAGGTCGGGCTCCCGAAATGGCATCGCAAACCTGCACAATGGGTGAAATTAAATTTTCCATTTCTATCTCATCATGGTGGGCACCAATGGCATTGCAGACATCGGGTTGTTCCTTGTATTTTTCAGCCAGCTTCATTCCGAGTATGGCGTGAGGCAGTTCAGCTTCGTTTTGGGCAATTTTTCCCACATCGTGCAATAATCCGGCACGTTTTGCTTTTTTGGGGTTCAGCCCCAATTCTGAAGCCATGGTAGCGCTCAGGTTGGCAACTTCGATGGAATGGTTCAATAAATTTTGTCCATAAGAAGATCGGTACTTCATGGTTCCCACTAATTTAATTAGCTCGTGGTGCATATTATGGATTCCCAAATCGATAACAGTACGTTTTCCTACTTCAAGGATTTCCTGGTCAACTTCTTTCCTTGTTTTGGTAACGACCTCTTCAATGCGGGCGGGGTGGATACGTCCGTCGGAAACCAATTTCTGAAGTGAAAGCCTTGCAACTTCGCGCCTTACGGGGTCGAAGCCTGAAAGCAGTATAGCATCGGGACTGTCGTCAATAATAATTTCAATACCTGTCATGGCTTCAAGAGCCCTGATATTTCTTCCCTCGCGGCCAATAATCCGGCCTTTTATTTCATCACTTTCGATATTGAAAACTGTAACTGTATTTTCAATTGCATGTTCGGCAGCTGTGCGCTGAATCGTTTCAATAACTATCTTTTTGGCCTCCCTGTCTGCCGTCAAGCGGGCTTCATCAATAATATCACGAATTTGAACCATTGCCTCAGATTGGGCAACACCGGTCAACGAGTTTATCAACTCTTGTTTTGCTTCATTTGCCGATAGCTGGCTGATGGTTTCGAGGCTTTTTATCTGGTCTGCATGCATCCTGTCAACTTCAGTTTGCTTCTTTTCCAGAATAGACAATTGATTCGAAAGATTACTTTTTAAGGCATCAAGTTCATTTGATTTGCGTTGTGCTTCTTCAATTTTTTGCGATAAAACGCTTTCCCGCTGTCTGATTTTGTTTTCGGCACGCTGAATATTGGAATTCTTTTCAGCTATTATTTTTTCGTGTTCGGCTTTTAATTGTAAAAATTTTTCTTTTGCCTGAAGAATTTTTTCTTTTTTAACTACTTCTGCTTTTTCTTTTGCCTCCTCGAGTAAAAGATTGCTCTTTTTGAGCACTGATTTTCTCAACAATGTCGCGGTAATCAGGCCTCCGGCGATCAATGCCAATGCAGCTACAATGATGTATAAGGTTATTCCCATAGTTTTGTTTTTTAACCTGCATTACAACTTAAAAAAAAGCCCGCGATAATTCCGGAGTATTGTAAACCCCTAAAAAAACGTATAGGGTTGCCAAGAAATTCGGGCGTCCAGTGTCCCCCAATTAAGGGGAATTCCACGAGGGTAAACAGGCCTGTCCTACAATCTTATGAGCTTGCCCTAAATTTTAAAGTGTTGAGTTTACAAACTGTGAATTACGCGGGCGTAATTTTATTTTCTAAGAACTCTTAATTTTCAGCCAGATGATTTTTTAGCAATCCATCAATTCTTGACAAATTCTTTTCCATTTCATTGTCTTTGTATGTTATATTGCTCTCCAACCGTATCGAATTGGCTACATGTTGCAAAGTAATCATGGCAAATAAATCTTGTTGGTCTTTGTATTCAAACGATTTTGAGTATGTTAAAACCATCTCATTAATATGGTTTGCGGCTTTCCGTACTATTTCCTCCTCATCGCGCTCTACACTCATCATATATGGCCTGCCAGCAATTATTACCTTGATATACTGACTTGTTCCTTCCATAATCTACAATTCCATTTTTTTTATTCGCTCAATACTTCGATACACCTATCAATCTCCTCAATCAATTCATCTATTTTTTCTTTGCTGTCCTCAACACTATTTACTGTTTTAAGCGTATTAGCAAGTGTAATTTTAAATAAATCGTTTCTTTTTATTTCTAATTCATTTTTTAATCCCTCAATGTCGCCACTGAGTTCTTTTATATGTTGGTGTAATTTCAGATTTTCATCTTGCAGCTTTTCGTTTTTTTCAATTAACTTCTTCACATTTTGCTCAATGGATGAAATTAAAAGTTGTTCGTTGGCCATTGCTGAAATCTGAATAACGAAACAAAAATACTTTAATTAGGTGAAAAGCACAAATGCTATTTTGTTTATTTTCGATAATTCCAAATTAATATCAAAGAAGATGATAACCGAAGAATTATTAATATACCTCTGGTCGCACCAATTAGTCAGCCCAAACTTGCGAACCGTTGAAGGCGAGAATGTTTTGGTATTGAATAAAGGGCAAAGAAATAAAGACAGTGGCCCCGATTTTTTCAATGCAAAAATTAAAATTGGCGAAACTACCTGGGCCGGAAATATCGAAATGCATGTAAAATCGTCTGATTGGCAAAAGCACAATCACCAAAATGATCCGGTTTACGACAATATCATCCTTCATGTAGTTTTTAAAAATGATAAAATAATTACCCGAAAAAACGGAGAAACTATTCCGGTAATTGAACTTGATAATTTTTTTGATAAAAAAATAATTGACCGCTACCTTTCATTTATTGATTCAGGCAAATGGATTCCATGCGAAAACCTGGTTGGCCAGGTTGGCCATTTTGAAAAAATGATGTGGTTCGATTCACTGATGACAGAACGCCTGGAACAGAAAACTATTAAGATTATTGCAGAAATTGAAAAAACAAACCACGATTTGCAGGAAGCATTTTACCACAAGCTGGCTGAAAATTTTGGCTTTAAAACCAACTCTTTTGCTTTTGAAAAACTGGCAGCATCGTTGCCATTAAAAATATTAGCAAAACATGCTTCAAACCAGTTTCAAATAGAAGCTTTGCTTTTCGGTCAAGCCGGAATGCTTGGACAGGTTGTTCAGGATGATTACCCTCTTTCACTACAAAAAGAATATACATTTCTTGCTGAAAAATACAAACTACAGCCGATTGACAAAAAGCTTTGGAAGTTAATGCGCCTGAGGCCGGCTAACTTTCCAACAATCAGAATTTCGCAATTCGCATATATTGTTTTTCAGCTTTCCGGAAATTTCAATAAAATTCTTGAAGCAAAAAAGTTAACTGACGTTATTTCACTTTTTCAATCAAATACGAATTCATATTGGGACAATCATTTTCAATTTGATAAAAAAGTTGCTGTCAGAAAAAAAACTTTGGGAGCCTCTTCCATCAATTTAGTGATGATAAACACAGTAATTCCCTTTCTGTTTATTTACGGAAAAACCAAAGGTTCGCATGAAATGCAGGAAAGGGCTGTTCAATGGCTTGAGAAAATTAAAGCCGAGAATAATGTGATTATCCGCAGGTTTATTGCGCTCAATATCAGGCCCGAAAACGCGATGCAATCACAGGCCTTGTTGCAATTAAAAAATGAATATTGCGACAAAAAAAGATGTCTCGAATGCAGGATTGGCCACTTTTTACTCAGCAAAGAAAACTCGTTATAAGCCTATTTTTATTTTCTTTGCACAGATTACTGGCATGTTATTTGCAAATCTCCTTTGTTTTAACGAAAAAATTATTTTATGAAAAAGAGTACATTCATTCTTGCATTTATTACAATTTTCGGCATAATCGCTGCTATTTCTACCTCCTGTAAAAAAGATGATCCTGCACCAACTCAAGAATACTATGTAATAAAGGTTGATAGCATTATTTACCCTGACACTATTACTGTTGGAGATACATTGAAGATAAAATTCTATGGATTGGTAGGAGAAAACAGTTGCTATCAATTTGCGCAGTGGAACAATGAGTTTGATGTTGATTTGATTCAACTTACCACGATGGGAATTCATTATTTAACCCAGGAATGTTATGAGGGTATTACTTATCTTGATGGTGCTGAATACCAATTGCGCGGCGTTCCAAAAGGTTCATATACTATCAAAATTGTGCAACCCGACAATAGCACCATGGACAGCCAGCTTTATGTGAAAGAATAGAATTTCCTACCGGAAAAAAATAGCACATTTCAAATTTAATAACTCAGTAAAAAAAAGTTTTATGAAGAGAATGAATCGTTTTTCAAATGTTTTCCTGGTACTTTTTTTAGGAATTTCATCAACACTTTTTGCTCAGGATAATCCAAACAGCACGGCCGGAGAACTTACTTTTACCGTCAGGACAGTTACTGACAATGGAACTTACTCCCCAAAACATGTTTTAGCTATCTGGGTTGAGGACACAGATGGTTTTGTAAAATCAAGGCTTGTGAGGGCCAACCAGCGTAAGCAATATCTGTATAAATGGGTGGCTTCATCCAACAACAATGTGGTGGATGCTACAACAGGCGCAACATTGTCTTCTCACCAAACACATACTGTTACCTGGGATTGCACCGACCTTACAGGCGCCGAAGTGCCTGATGGCGAATACCATATTTTTGTGGAATATACCGACAAACACGCCCAGGGCCCATGGACAATGGTAACATTTACTAAAGGGCCTGACGAGGTGCACATCACTCCTGAAGACTTACCATATCTAAAAGATATGCAACTAGATTTCATTCCTTTAATAAACAGTATTGACAATTTGAAAGATTCGGAAAACGCCATTGTTTATCCTAATCCGGGTAAAGGAATATTTCACATACAGAATGTTTTTAGTGGAGAAGTTTCAGTTCAGTTATTCGACATTCAGGGAAAACAGGTGTTTAATTCTTCAATTCAGAATTCATTACCCAATTCCGAACTTTCAATCGACCTTTCTGATTTGCCAAACGGAACCTATGTTATTGATTTAAGCGATGGCAACAAGCATTTTGTCAATAAATTGATAAAGCAATAAACACTACTCTTCCATTCTTTCAGAATAAAATACATTGAGCTGGGGAAATTTTCTCAGCTTAATTTTTTAATACCTTTGCCATCCAAATTGCACTACCGTGGAAATTATTGACAAATTAGAAGTTATCAAGCACCGTTGGGAAGAAATTGCCGACCAATTGAGTGATCCCGCAATCATGTCAGACATGAAACGTTATGTGAAGCTAAACAGGGATTACAAAGACCTTGAGCCAATTATAAAAACTTATATTGAATACAAAGATATTCTTGGAAACATTTCGAGCACAAAGGCAATACTTGAAAAAGAAAAAGATCCTGAATTTAGAGAAATGGCAAAGGACGAACTGGAAACTTTGACTGAAAAGGAGGAAGAACTGGAGGAGAAAATCAGGATGCTGCTGATACCCAAAGACCCGGAAGATGCAAAGAATTCGGTAATGGAAATCAGGGCTGGCACCGGCGGCGACGAAGCCAGCATTTTTGCCGGCGACCTGTTTAGGATGTACCAGAAATTCATTGAAAACATGGGTTGGAAACTCGAAATGGTCAACATGAACGAAGGCACAGCCGGTGGTTTCAA
>DATCTB010000570.1:0-3193 GCA_036568185.1 Bacteroidales bacterium
AAATAGATTTTTTACCAAAAAAAATAAGCGTTTCTGCTGAAAATCAAATTACAGGAAAGTTTCATTCTGCGTATCTTCAGGTTTTGAAAGTAAATGGAAACGAAATTTATGGTTCCCAGGAATTTCCTGAAATGACACACCAGCTTTTTGGCGGGACAACAACCATTTTTCAGAAAATTGACAGCGGTTTTATACGTGTCTCAACTAACGTAAAAAATGATGAAGGGATTTTTGCCGTTGGCACATTTATTCCCAATAATTCACCTGTTATTAAAACCATTGAGAAGGGCGAAACCTACTACGGGCGGGCTTTTGTAGTGAACGACTGGTATATTACTGCTTACGAACCAATTTACGATGCTAATGAAATTGTTGGGATACTATATGTTGGAAACCAGGAAAAAGATATTGAAAAGTTAAAGGAAATATTGCAAGGAATCACTATTGGTGAAACCGGAAATATTTTTGTACTGGATGAAACGGGAGAATTGCTCGTTCCACCTAAAAACCTGGCTGATAATTTATTGAATACCACAGTTTTTGAAAAAATTTCATATAATAAAAACGGAGTTTCAAGTTATAATATTTCTGACGGAAAAGAAATATTGCTGGCTTACACATATTATAATGATTTTGAAGTTTACATCGCAGCCCAGGTCCCATTGAACGAACTCACAGCTTTGCCGCTTAGAAACATAATTGTGAATGCGGTAATCGTGGGTTTGCTTGCTGCCATTCTTTTTATCATTATCATTCTCACAACTACTACGCGCCGCATACACCGCTTCCTGAATGCCATCAAACTCAGCAATGTAAAATTGCAAACCGCTAAAGCCGAACTGGAACAGACTAAAGAGAATTTCAAAACACTATTCAACAATAGCAGCGATGAAATTATCGTCTCCGACATGAATATGCAAATTATTGAAGTAAACCAGGTTGCCTGCGAAAGCCTTGGCTATACCCGCGATGAATTGCTGAAACTTACCTTAAAAGATTTAAAATCTGAGCGTTATAAATACCAGGTAGTTGAAAACCGGGAAATTGTTTTGCGCGACGGAAGCTATACTTTTGAATCAGAACATATTTCCAAATCAGGTGAAATAGTTCCTGTGGAAATAAAAAGCCGCCTGTTTGAATACCTCGGGCAAAAAGCCGTTTTGAGCATTGCACGTACCATTACCGAGCGAAAAGAACTCGAAAGAAAAGTGCTGAGTGCCGTAATTACAACTGAGGAAAGGGAGCGCGAACGCTTTGCAAAAGACATGCACGATGGCCTTGGCCCGCTGCTTTCTACCATTAAATTATATGTGAATGAACTAAATGGAGATGACACTTCTTCGGAAGAAAAAGATGGCTATATCAAGGAAATCAACAAGATGCTGGATGAAGCCGTTACCAGCACCCGGGAAATTTCAAATAACCTGATGCCACGCGTAATCAAGGAATACGGGCTTATGAAAGCCATTGATTCTTTTTGCCAAAAAGTGAATAATATGCACAAATTGGATATCCAACTCGAGAACGATGGTATTGAAGAAACCCTTGACAAAGACCTGCAGCTCATTCTTTTCAGGGTTATCAGCGAGCTGATTAACAATTCATTAAAACATGCTAACGCGAAAAATATCAGCATAAAATTGAAAAAAAATGATGATAAAATTTCGCTGGCTTTTGAAGACGACGGCATCGGCTTTAACATGAGCAAAGTTATGAATAACAAACAAACCGGCATTGGGTTGAAAAGCATCATCAGCCGCGTGAAATCAGTGAACGGGCAATGTATTTTCAAGAGCATGGAAGGCCACGGCTTTAAGATTTATATTGATATTTAAATTATAGAATTGCTGAATTGCAGAATTATTGATTTCCCAAAATATTTTTTCCTGGCAATTATTCCTCTCAGTGCTGCTTCTTTCTTCTTATTTTTGCAAAGCAAAATTTTTATGGAAAACCTGGTAAAAGTATTCATTGTTGACGACCACGAAATTTTTCGGAATGGCCTGAAAATGGTACTCAACAAGCTGAAATATATTGAAGTTGTTGGCGAAGCGTCCAACGGCCAGGAATTTATTGATAGCATTCGGACTACTCCTGCAGACCTGGTTTTAATGGACATCGAAATGCCCATCATGTCTGGTATTGACGCTACAAGGCAAGCCTTGAAGGAGTTCCCGGAATTGAAAGTAATCGCCCTCACCATGTTCAACGATGATGAATATATTCAAAGCATGATTGATGCCGGGGTGAAAGGTTTTTTAATAAAAAATATCAACAAGGACACGCTTGACAAAGCCATCAACAGTGTTGCGAACGGAGGCACTTATTATTCAGAAGAATTATTTAATTTTTTTACCAGGAGAATCAGCGCTGAGGACAAAACTATTGAAGGCACTGATATTAAATTGACTTCACGGGAGAAAGAAATCTTACAATTGCTGGCTGAAGGCTTAAGCAACAAAGAAATTGCAGAAGTTTTATATATCAGCGAGCGCACGGTAGTTGGTCATAAATCAAACCTACTGGCAAAAACCGACTGCAAAAGCACCATCAGCCTGCTTGCCTATGCCATCAAACATAAATGGGTGATAATTTAGCGTAGCTTGATTTGCAAACCTAAGTTGTTGCTGAAATAGCTTACTTTTGAAAATATTCACCTATACTGAATGGACTATATCCAACCTTCCATTGAACTTTTCGGCATCCAGATAAACGAGCCGGTAACCACAGCTACTGACTTGGCAATCACTGCTGTATGCTGGTTTGCTTTTTACAAGCTGAATAAAATCCCTAAACAAAATAATATCCACACTTACCTGAAATATTATTTTCTTAGCATGGGTTTGGCTACCGCAATTGGCGGCTTGATCGGGCATGGGTTTTTCTATCTTTTTTCATTTGAATGGAAATTGCCTGGTTGGCTAACCAGCATGATTTCAATAGCTTTGGTAGAAAGGGCAGCCATTTTATATGCACGAAAATTAGTACCCAAAAAGGTTGGCGACGTGTTTGCCTGGCTCAACATTATTGAGCTAATAACTTTTGTTACGCTCACTTTTACAACATTAAATTTCTTCTTTGTGGAAGCCCATGCAGCTTATGGTTTGCTGATAGTAGTGTTCAGTTTCAGCCTGGTAGTTTACCTGAAAACGAAAAGCAAAGGCAGCCGTTTTTTCCTGATGGCAGTTGCCTT
>DATCTB010000571.1:0-4195 GCA_036568185.1 Bacteroidales bacterium
CTGAGAGCTTGAATATTTCTTTTGATGTAAAATAAGAATAAACTGTATGCCCACTAATTATATCGTTTAGCGTAGCTTTCAGTTGTTCGCCATCTTTGCCCTCGGTACCATTGTAGTAGCCTGTTTGCTGGGCAAAAACGAAGATTCCGTTTAACAAAACGAATAAAAGAAGAAGTTGTTTTTTCATTAAAAATTTATTTTTTATAATTATAAAGTGACTTTCAGCGAAAGATTAAAGGTTCTTCCCAAACCGAAAAATACGCCGGCTGAATTGGCGTCAAAAGTACTTGAATTTACTAAGTAAGGATCATTGTTTTGAGCATCGGCTATGAACTTGTTGTTGAGCGCATTAATAACACTTGCCCTCACCTGCACACCAACTTTCTTAATCCACCATGAATAACCTGCATTAAAATCTAAAGTAAAGTAATTTGGCATTTTCCAGGATTGTTTTGGGTTGCCATTCTCATCAAATGCCCAGGGGTTTGTTTCAGGATTATAATCAAGTGGGTTGAATTCAGAGTAGTTTTTTCCAAACCAGGTAAAAACACCGGAAGCATACAAACCTTTGATAATTTCCCAACGAAGGCTTTCCATATTTTGAATTTGAGCAGCATCTCCCACATAGAGGCCTTTTGCATCAAATGGCCTGGTACCAACTTGTTGCCCATTGTTGTCATAAATTCTTGCGGTATCTGCTGAAGTCCATTTCCAATCACCCACTGACAACACACTGGTCAATGACAGATTATCAGTAATATCAAACATAAATTCAAACTCCATACCCATGTGCAAGGCATTCATATCATTAATATTCACACTATACCTCACACCATCAATTTCAAGCGACATTGCCTGGTCGGCTGGTTTATTAATCCATGAAGTAACATATCCATTTACATTAACAGTAAACCGGGGAATATCATAACTGTAGCCGATCTCAACAGCTTTTACCTGTTCGTTTTTAATATCTTTAAACAAAGTATTCCTCCTGTCATAGACATTATTGAATCGTTGTGGTTTAGAAAGGTAACCCATATTCACGAAGACATTCATTGTCTCATTAAGGTTGTAATTGGCCCCAACTTTTATTGTCCAGCCGGGAATATATTTCCAGGGAGTTGTGTTGGGTTCCAACCCAGGAGAATCACTGTTGTACGTTACCCCATCGTAAGTTACCGTTGTTCCGTAACCAATATACATTGTTGTGTCGCCAACAGTTAGCTGCTCCGGAAGAAAATAATCTATCCGTTTATAACCTGAATAGGAACCTGTCAAATTAAGAAAAGTGCTTAACTTTCCATGCCGGTAGGCCAACTGGCCAAAAATGCCTGCCCATCTTACCAATGCATCATTGTTATATCCTATTACATCACCGACATATTTTTTTGAGGTGCTATTATTCTCATTTTCATTTCCTGTATCCAGAAAATAATTTCCACCAAAAAGATCGTCAACAACCCTGTAATGTTCGCCTTTGTAGGTGCGCAAATCCAACCCCCCTGAAACGGTAAATTCCTTATTTAAGGTATAATCATAAGTGGAAAGCAATCCCAGCCAAAAGTGGTCGTTCATCTGGTTTTGAAGGATTGCGGTTGATTTGTTTGTTGAGTTAAAATAGGGAGGCGTAATATTCAGGTTTGAATTATAAACACTTTGCAAATCTTGTTGGTTTGTTTGCTCATCAAGGCCAGGCGTAGTCGAAAACGACTGCCCGCCGCCATTACCAAGCGAAAGATACAGGATATTTGAAATGTATAGTTTTTCATTAACACTCCAAAAATCGCGCAAACTGAATAATGGTTTATGATAAAAATTATTGGCAGTGCTGGTAGCTACATTTCCTGGAAATACGGTATCAGTCGGCGTAATATAGGCACGGTTAACATACCCCCAGTTTGGGTTGTATTTAATTCCGAGGTTGACAGGTTGCCCGGTTGCAACCAGGTTGTCAATAAATGCTTGTGTAACCCCATGTTTTTTGGCATAGGCGGTATCGTAAGTAGCAATGTAATCTTTGTATATACGCTGTCCATGTTTTTGCGGTGCGCCCATGGCTGTAAAACTAAGGAGGTGTTTCCCAATTGCTTTGTCAACGCGAAGGAAATAAAACCAACCTACGGTATAACCCTGGTCAATCCATCCATTGCCCTGTTTGTAAGAACCGGCAAAAGTTACGCCCCAACCGTTTTTCAAACGGCCAGAATTTAGCCCGAGGGATGTCCTTAGAAAACCCTGGCTGCCAAATTCTTGTTTCAAGCTTACTGATTTTTTGTTATCAATCCCTTTTGTAGCTATATTGATTGTTCCACCTACTGATGGAATAGATAATTTTGAAGCTCCCAATCCGCGCTGCACCTGCGTATAACGCATTACGGCATCAAGCCCAAACCAGTTTGACCAGTAAACCCAGCCGTTTTCCATGTCATTCACTGGGATTCCATCCAGCAATACTGCTACATTTCTTTGATTAAAACCCCTAATATTTACCCTTGCATCTCCATCGCCCCCACCCGATTGGGTGGCATACACACCTGGGGTACGGTTTAAAATTAGCGGAATATCTTGTGAAGCCAATTGCTCTTCAACCATTGTAGGTGAAATATTTGAAAATGCTATTGGAGTAACTCGTGTTTTAGCTACATCGCCAACCACCTCCACTTCCGATAGGGTTACAGTTGCCATTTGAAAATTAACAAAAACATCTTTGTCCACCACAACAATTTCTTTTGTTTGAGAAACAAAGCCAACATAAGATGCTTCGAGGATGTATTTTCCAGGCTCCAATTTGAAAGAAAACTGGCCTGTTACATCTGTAACTGCACCCAAACCTTTCCCATATATAACATTAACACCTATTAAAGGCTCTCCAATATCATAATCAGTAACTAGCCCGCTTACAGTATATTTTTGAGCAAATGAACTGAAAGCACACAGTATGACCAATGAAAGCAAAAAAAACCTAGTACTCATAATTGAAAATTTTTTGAGTCATTTTAAAAGGCAATAATAGAAGGCAATTCAAATCGAATGTCAAATTTGATAAAGTCAGGGGCCTATTTAAACAACAATTTTTTAGTATAAATAGCCCCATTTTGGAAACTGATTTTTACAATAAAAACACCGCTAAGCTTTTCCTGCATAACTAATTTGCTTGTAAAAATAGCTGTGCCAAACTCCCTGGTTTCAATTGTCCTTCCAGTGAGGTCAATTAGCTCTATCTTTTTAATTTGTTCAGCCGCATTGACTGAAAATTCATTATTTACAACAGGATTTGGAAATACGTCAACTCTTGACTGGGTTTTGTTTTCACCAAAACCAAATGTAGTGCAGTCGCAATAGTGAGAACCCAAAGAATCGAAAGTATTTTCCGGTAGCGAATCCCATTGAATATCTACTATAAAATAAGGGTTTGGGTTTATTTTAACCCCTTCCATAACATCTGTTTTCCTGATTAAAGTATGGTCTTTGGTCCAGGCTAGCCAAAAAAGCGGCCCAACAATATAATTCTGTATTGTGTATTGGGTAGGGTTTCCTCCGCTGTTGTATGTAATAGTTGTATCGTTCAAATTTCCCCAGCCATTGTCATCAGCTAACATTGGTGGGCCAACTTGGGCAAAAATATCAACTATCTGGCCAGCTGTAGTTTCCAGCGTAACTGCATCATTTCCATTAAAATACATCATCCTGTTAACTTCATAAACAGGGCAGAGGAAAGTGTCTGCTTTTACCTGCAAAGCAGTATCAACAGGTGTTTCCAAATCTGTTCCGTTCGGGTCTCTTTTATCCAAAACTGCAACCCAGGCACTTTTAGGTTGAATCATCCCTCCAAGCCTTACCGGATATGGAGTTGTGCCACCATTGCTGTACCTTACTAAATTGTAGTTGCTCAAATCAATAGCTTCATTGGTTGGATTATACAATTCAATGGCTTTGTTATTGCCTGAACCTTCAACATATTCAGAAATAAATAAATTTGAACATTCCTGTCCAAATAGAAATGAAGAAGCAAATAAAAACAATAAAATTGGTAGAATTTTTTTCATATCGAAAGATTAAAATGATTAATAAAGTTTAACGTGCAAAAATAAGAACTATTGATAGAAAATTTTTGATTAAAAGTGAATTCACTGTTTATTTATAAACAATTCGATTTAGTTTTCAAAAATTAAGGCAGTGATTCATTTCGATTTAT
>DATCTB010000572.1:0-2652 GCA_036568185.1 Bacteroidales bacterium
AAAAAACTCTTACTTTTGCTATATGCGCTCAACTGTTCAAAATAGAAACCAAACCGCCGACTTGCTGAAAGGCCTGGCGGTAATATTCATGATTCAAGTGCATTTAATGGAGTTGTTCGCAACACCTGAAATCTACTCAAGTTGGATTGGTAAAATTTCCCTTTTTCTTGGCGGCCCGCCTGCAGCTCCCATTTTTATGGTAGTGATGGGATATTTTTTTGCACAGTCAAAACGTGCTGTTTTAAGCAACATCTTCCGTGGTTTGAAACTGATTTTGCTGGGTTTTGTATTAAATCTTGGATTGAACATGAACCTCTTTTTCAAAATCGCCGATGGCACCTACCAAACCAGCCCCTGGCCCTATGTTTTTGGTGTTGATATTCTTTTCCTGGCTGGTTTGAGTATTATTTTACTTTCAATTATGAAGCACTTTTTCAAATTAAAATTGCTTCCTTACATAATTTTGCTTGCAATTGTATTTATCCTTCAGTTATTTCAATTCGCACCAGCAACAAATGAAACTTTGCAGTACATTCAGGCTTATTTTGTTGGCAATGGAACCTGGTGGTCCTATTTTCCTGTTGTACCCTGGCTCGCATACCCTGTAACAGGCTTTGTTTTGTATATTGCTTTGCTCAAAATCAAAACTCCATTTAATACCCTTCAAAATTATTTGCTGATTATTTCAGGGATTCTATTCTTTGTATTTGTCAATTACGGCATCGAAATCTCAGCAAACCTTCCTGAATATTACAACCATAGGCTGGCTTTTTTCCTATTTACTTTATGTTTTATGGTTTTTTATGCAATCATCGCAAATATCATTTCAAATCAAAAAGAAACCAAATTAACGCAGTGGGTGGAATGGCTGGGAATCAATGTTACTGCTGCGTACATTATTCAATGGCTATTTATTGGAAACATCGCAACTGAAGTGTATAAAACACAAAGTATTTTGCAACTAATTTTCTGGTTTTTAGCAGCACTATTGGCTACTTCACTTGGTATTTACCTATGGAATAGAATAAATTTAAAATTCAGGCATTAAATTTTATTAAAATTGGCACATCAGCATATTAGCCAATTAGCATATTGTTACTTTTGCCCCATGAAAATCGTTGGACAAACCCTTGTTTCAGAAGACTTGAAGCGAACCTATTTTGCCTGTAACTTATCAGCCTGCCATGGCGATTGCTGCGTTGAAGGCGATGCCGGAGCGCCACTTGAAGAAAGTGAAATTTCTATTTTGGAAGATTATATGGACGAAGTAAAACCATTTATGGAAAAAGATGGTTTGCAAGTAATTGAAAAAGCCGGGGTTTTCGATTATGATGCAGAAGGCGAATATGTTACACCGCTTGTCAACGACAAACAATGTGCATTTGTTGTGGTTGAAAATGGAATCAATTTTTGCGCAATTGAAAAAGCATATTTGGCTGGAAAAATCAAGTTTCAAAAACCTGTTTCCTGCCATCTTTACCCGGTAAGGTTAAGCAAAGTAGGAGAATTCACTGCCGTAAATTACCATAAATGGAACATTTGCGCACCGGCATTACTCAATGGAAAAAAGGAAGGGAAACCGCTTTACCAATACCTGAAAGTACCATTGGTTAGAAAGTTTGGGAATGATTGGTTTGAAGAACTTGAAAAACAGATGAAAGAAAGCCATGATTAATTACAATTTGCACCAGCACAGCCTTTTTTCCGATGGAAAAGAGCCCGCCCGAAAATATGCAGAAAAGGCGGTAGAACTGGGATTTTCAACCATAGGTTTTTCCGAACATTCGCCTTTGCCTTTTCAAAATACTTTTTCACTGAAAGAAGAAAAGATAACTGAATACATCGACACAATTGAGCAATTAAAAACGGAATATGCGGGGCGTTTGAATATATACCGGGCATTGGAAATGGATTTTATCCCGGGAATGTCGGAAGATTTTAATTTTTGGAGGAAAGAAGTTCAGGCCGATTACCTGATTGGCTCCATTCATTTGGTAAAACCCGATTTTGGAGAAGAACTTTGGTTTACCGATGGCCCTGATTACCGTACTTACGACGAAGGGTTGAACCTCTTTTTTGAAGGAAACATTCAAAAAGCTGTGGCCCCTTTTTATCATCAGACAAACCGTATGATTGAATCGCAGCAATTTGAAATATTGGGCCATTTTGACAAAATAAAAATGCACAACCGAAGCCGGTTTTTTACAGAAGATGAAAAATGGTATCGCAGGTTAGTTGATGAAACGCTGGCACTGGTCAAACTAAAAAACCTGATAGTTGAGGTAAATACCCGCGGTTTGTATAAAAAACGCTCTGATTCCCTATTCCCGGATAATTATGCTTTGCAGCGAATAAAGGAACTAAACATTCCAGTTATTATTTCCTCCGATGCCCACTTATCTGAAGAACTGAAGATGCTTTTTGATTTTGCTGAAAACAGGCTAAAAGCGCTGGGGTTTAAAGAAGTAATGAGTTTTGAAAAGGGAGAATGGAACGCAGTAAAAATCTAATCCTTCTGTCATCCTGAACTTGTTTCAGGATCTAATTCCAAATTCCTCTATACTTCTTTTCTATCCCATAAAAATGGATTCCTGATAATTCCTGTCGGAATTTCAGGAATGAAAGCTATCTTATTAAATAAGATAAAACCTG
>DATCTB010000573.1:0-5531 GCA_036568185.1 Bacteroidales bacterium
GCAGGAGATTTCTCCCTCCGGTCGAAATGACAAGAAAACAGTAGGAATTCATTCATTAAAAAATATGATTGCTTTTTACAAACTAAGCTTAGTGGGGGGGCTTTTATCTTAAATAAATAAAGTTTAATCCTAATAATGGGACTATTATGAACAAGATTGTCAATACTATGCTAAATATATATTGTTTTTTAGTTTCATTAGAAAACTCCTCGTAAAGGATATTAATTGGAGCTATTTTGTAAAAGAATATTAAATTTATTGAAAGAACAAGAATTGCAATAAAATACCCTATTACATTATTAAAAGGAATTGAAATAAATTTTCTTAAAATTTTAAGAATAATTGTAATATCAATAGTTAACAAAAAGGTCATCGCTAATACTGGGCTCAAAGAACTCATCTTGAATAAAAAAGAATGATTCTCATATTCTGTCATTTTATAAGAAAACCTATAAAGTCTATAAAAAATATATTTATACAATCTAATCATAAAGTTATTTTCGGAAGTTTTCTATATATCTTCATTTTGTTTTCCTGTTTCAAAGTTTTTTGATATAAACCAAAAATAACAAATTCCCTCGCTGCCGCGCGAATCCTTTCGCGGGGTTTTATAATTCCACAACAATTATTGCCCAAATATAAACCATAAATCCACCCGTCGTTTTTAGAATGTTTCCAAATTTCAGTGGATTTGTCGGAGCAAAAAAAAGGATTTTTTATTTTTGGGTTAATTATTTAACCTGAGTTCTTATCAAGTTTGCCCAAAACCAAATACCTCGTTTAACCTGCTTTTACAATGTATGTATGTATTAAACCTGCCACAAAATAGTGGCAGATGTTCACAAGCTGTGAAAGCTTGCCACAGTTTCGTGGGAAACATTCACAAGCCGTGAAAGCTTGCCATAGTTTCGTGGGAGACATTCACAAGCTGTGAAAGCTTGCCATAGGTTCGTGGGAGATGTTCACAAGCTGTGAAAGCGTGCCATAGTTTCGTGGGAGATATTCACAGGCTGTGAAAGCTTGCCATAGGTTCATGGCTGAAATATGGAAGTATAAACCTACAATAAATAAATTATTAACTTAAAAAAAAGGATCATGAAAATTAAAGATTTGCATTTAAACAACCCCCCTCTCAGCGTAGTTTGCAACTACGCTGCCCTATTTTTATTAATTAACCCCTTCATTTTGTCTTCCTGCTTCAAAGTTTTTTGATATAAACGAAAATAACAAATTCATTTATATGAAAGCATTTTGTGAATTTGGTTTGTTGTGGGAGTTTTGTCCTATTTAATTTCTTTAATAAAATCTGCCCAATTGAGGATTTTGGTTTTTTTAATCTTTTTAAGTATTAATAAATCAGCATCTCCTGAAACTAAATAATCAGCTTTACTTTCAACCGCTAACTCAGAAGAAAATTATCCCTGTAATCCCGGCAAACAGTTATTGAAATAGAAACATCTATCAGCAGCCCATATTTGTCAAATAATAGAAGCAAATCATTTATCTTTTCATCATCAAAGTATTTTTCAAACTTTGGCCGTTTGGCAACAGTTAAAAACTCTTCCATCGACTCTTTTGAAAAAATCAACTTTATCTTGCCGTCAAAAAGCAAATCATCAATTTCTTGAAATCGGTTTGAAATTAGAAAACTTATCCAAAGATTGGTATCAAGAACGACTTTCTTACTTCTCATAACGAGCTTTTCTAACAGACTCAACTTCTGCAGTTATATCATCAAATGATGGAACATTTTCTGCGTCGTATCTCAATTTATCAAGCAATTCTTTAAATTCAGATTTAACTTTCTCCTTGTTAATTCTAATTAAATTTAAATCGGCTAAATCTTTAAGTATTGATTTTGCTTTTGGATTAAGTATGTCTATTCTAATAGTTTCCATGCTAATTTATTTTTATCAAAAATACAAAAATTATCATCCTGCCGCTTTCCATTATCTATCAGAGATAGTTGCAAGCTTTATTAAGTAGTGAGGAGAATTAAAATATATTTATTCTTAAACTCTGAATGTTTCTGGCACCTTTAGTACTCGTAACTTTAAGTACTCATAATTTTTCTGATGAATTCATTTACCAAAAAATCAGGCTGTTTATAACTGACTATCCTGATATCAAGTGGAGTATTCCTGAATTTCGTGACTGCATTTTCAATTGCCTCTAGTATCCAGGTTTTATCATTGCCAAACACCCCGCCACCAACCAGGGTCAGGAAGAGTTTTCCATTCCCGTTTTTTGAATAATTGATGAGGGCTGTGTAAAACGCAGCTTCGTAGGTTGCGCTTAAAACCAGCTTTGCAAACACTTCCCAATGTTCATTTTCAATGCCCGAATAAGTTATCGGCAAGGCCGAACAATATACCTGTGTCACCTTGTTTTTCATTTCGCTGAGGGTTACTTCGGTGTTCCACTGTACCCCAACCTTCAACATGCCCTTCAGGTGTTCGTATTCACTATTATCCAAGCTTTTGATTTTGTTCGTTATTTTTTTTAAACCCTCTTTGCTTGCCAGAGCATATCCGTTTCGCATTTGCCAGAGTTCAGAGTTGTGGTTTCCTAAATACGAACCCATATCATCGAGGCAGTCAATTTGGACATCCCGGGTTTGGCCAATTTGATTTCCAATCTTTACAAAGTAATTTCTGTAAATAGTACCCGCACCGCAGGCAATTGCACAGGAAGGACCTTGTGTGTAATCATGTTCATAAATGCCGACACCTTGTTCTGGAATTACGCCAGAACTGGTCATTTCAAGCAGGTTGAACTGTGACGCAACCTGGAACACGGCCCCGGCATTGTCCGGGTCCTGGTGCAAATTCTGGACATTGCCCACAACTTCTGAAACTTTTATTTTGTTCGAAAAACCTTGAAGATCGGGCGCCTTTTGCTTCAATGAGCTAAGTGAAGGTATTTCGAGGGTGCCGCAGCAATAACTTTTATTATTGATTTTTGAAATGATATGCTCATTCTCCACAATCAGGTTAGCCCTTACCTGTTCAGGGTTTTCTTCGCTGAAACCAACTAATTTTTCAAACCACATTTTCTGAATTTAATAGGTGCACAATTTTTTAAAAATACATCTTTTTTGAGAAAAAATATTTTTAAAAAACACAATGCCTATAAAAAACCTGATTTGAATTGTCCAGCAATTAATGCAAGTGAGAAAATTATGAGAGTTGCGGATTACAAATTTGGAGCTGCGCAGGGAAACTTACTTTTTCCACGAGGTCCAGTAATAGGTAAAGCTGTTTTTTGTTAAATAGTCCAAATTGAATCTTCTTTCATTGGGCAAGTAAAACGTGTTGACATCCTTTAAATTAATTGTTTGGTATTCAGTTGTCCCTTCAATTCTAAAGTTTTCACTATAATTAATTGAAATACTAAACGGCATTGTAAAACTGCTGCCAACATTAATCCATTTATAAGTAAATGATAGCAACCCGTTTTCTAAAGTATATGAGTATTCCAAGACAGGTGGTTCATCATCATAAAGAAATTTGTTGAAAAAATCGGTGTAATCATTTCCTGTATAATCATTTACAAAACATACAAAGTCGCTTGAAGTGATTGTTTTGAATTGATTATCCTGCTGGAACTTTTTTATCATTGCAAAAAATACTTTGTCATTATTGATAATGCATCGAAGATTATTTAACATACTGGCGCCTTTTGAATAAATATCTCCTCCCATAAATGAATTGTCATTAACATCGCGAGCACCAACCATTGGCCATATATTTAAAATATATCTCATATTGCTCGCGCTCGCTTTTATATATTGCTTGTAACCAAATTTTTTTTCAAGAAATAAATTCTCGCTATAATTTGCAAAACCTTCGCTTATCCATGCATCTGCCATGTCCGACATGGTAACTGTATTGCCCCACCATTCATGGGCAAATTCGTGAACAATCAGGTAATTATAATTAGTATTCTTAAAATTATCATCGTTTTCCTTTGTGTTATAATCATCACCAATGGCGATTGCACCCTGGTGTTCCATACCTTTATATGGCGCTTCAACAAATGCTATTCCGTCCTTTTTGTAAGGATATTCGCCAAAAAGCTCTTCAAACACTTTTACTATATCTTGAGTCCTTTCGTAGTATTTTTCTGCCTTTTCTAAATGTTGTGGCAGAACATAATAATCGATTTTGCAAGTATCCTGGCCGCTAATATAATCTTCATTGAAATTGATAAAGTCTCCCATATAAAATGTCACACCATAACTATTTATTGGGTAGCTTACGAACCACTCGTAATTTGTATAATTTTTATCTACAGGCGAAGAGGATCTTAAGTTTCCATTTGCAATTGCCTGGTATTTTTTTGGCACCTGTATATTGATGCACATCGAATCGGGTTTTTCAGATAAATGGTCCTTGCAGGGCCACCACGAACTTGCGCCCAGGTGCTCGCAGGCAACTCCAACCCACCATTTCGAGCGTCCTTTTTCCCATACAAAACCTCCGTTCCATGGTGGCCTGGGAGCTTCAATAGGTTTTCCATAATATTCTATGGTAAGAATATAATTGCTGTCGGCCGGTAAAACTTCGCCGAAGTTAATGAACACAGCATTGTATTCTCTTTTAAACTCCAGTTCGCGCTTATTCCATGTAATCGATTTAATAATATATCTCCTGAATAAGTCAATCTGTATCTGATCAGTTTGTGTTGTTGTTTTGAAGAATATTTTATTTACACCTTCAATACTTTTTGACTTTGGTAAAATTTTAACCGTAAGGTCATAATAATAAACGTCATAACAGGTCCGTAAAGGTGTCAGTTTTCCCTGTAATGTATCTTTCCTTGTAAAGGTCTTCATCCAATCATTATAGTTGCTTTGGGCATAACGTGAAGGATACATATATTCCGCTTCCAAATCAATTACATATTGTTTTGAAGTAATAAAATCAATAAAAACTTTTTCCTTTTTAAATCCTAATTCTTTGGCTTTTAGTAAAGATTTACGAGCTGCATAATAATCGTTCAAATTATAGAAAGCAATACCCTGGGCGTAATGTATCTGTGCATTATTTGGGTAATCCCTCAGCAAAGTGTCTGTTTTCAAGACAATCTTATTATACTCACGTTTTTTAAATAAATTATCAACTTCATAGATGTTGTAATAGCTTTGAGCCTGGGCGCTCAAAGAAATAAGTAACATAACGCCTGATAATATTCTTTTTACCAACCTAATTTATTTCCTTCAAATATAAAATATAAAAATATCTGTCGGCGGTTGAATCGTAGAATTACAGTGACAGTAGCTTAATTTATAATCTTTTTAAGCAAGAACATTTAAAAAACATATACAAGGAATGTTAAAAGCGGGGAGTTGAATATATTATTTTCTGAAACTCAAAGTGCAGAGGGCGCTATAAGTCTTCGGAACTTTCTGGATATTACGAAAAACATTTTCCGTCTTCCGTCCCCGGTCTTCCATCTTCTGGCTCTAAGTACTCTTTATCTTCTTCTCAATAGCCGTAGTGGAGTATCCTTCCAGGAAATCGATGGTA
>DATCTB010000574.1:0-2205 GCA_036568185.1 Bacteroidales bacterium
TTCCTCGCGTTCGTTTTGCTCCAAATCAGACGAAATTCCTTCAACACCATAATCTTTGCTTCGCAGCCCGCGCGCAATTTCCGACACATTCTTTTTGGTGGAGCTAAAAATCAATACACTATTTACAGATGGTTTATCTGCAATTAAGCTATTGATTAATTTTATTTTTTGTGTGTCGTAAACCAAATAGGCAGCTTGCAAAACACCTTCGGCAGGCTTGGAAATGCTGATGGAAATTTCCAGTGGGTTATTCAATGTTTCTTTCGCAAGCTCCCTTATTTTAGGCGGCATTGTCGCACTAAACATCAGCGTCTGCCTTTTTTTTGGCAAAAAAGAAATGATTTTCTGGATGTCATCAAAAAAGCCCATATCCAGCATTCGGTCAGCTTCGTCAAGGATGAGGTGTTTTATTTTATCAAACTTCACATAACCCATTGCCAGGTGGCTGATTAATTTGCCGGGCGTTGCCACGATGATGTCGCTGCCCGAAGTGAGCGCTGTTTTTTGTTGATCCCATTCGCTACCGTCGCCACCGCCATAAATGGGAATAGATTCAACTGGCGTAAAATAAGCAAAGCCCTGAATTTGCTGGTCGATTTGAATGGCTAATTCGCGTGTGGGAACAATCACGAGTGTGGTTGTTTCATGTGCATGTTCCAGCATCAATTCATTTAAAACAGGAAGGATAAAAGCGGCAGTTTTGCCTGTTCCTGTTTGTGCACTGGCAATCATATCGCGGCCGGCTAAAATGGCCGGAATTGCTTGTTCCTGTATGGGGGTAGCTTTTTCAAAACCCATGTGCGACAGGGCTTCAAGCAGTTGTTCGTTTAATCCGAATTCTTTAAATGTCATAGGTGGGAAACGCGTGTTGTTTTGCGATGTGCAAAGGTATTGTTTTTTATAACCCCACCCTAACCTCCCCAAATAGAAGATTTCGGATTTCGGATTGTTGATTTCGGAATGAAAAAACTTGTTCTCCTATTCATCCATTCACTTTTTCTCATTTTCAAATTACCACAATTTCAAATTTTCAAATTAGCATATCCGCACATTAATTACTTTTGCACCCAATGGGAACAGACATTAAAATTTTGCCTTTAAACGATTGGCTCGCTACCGGTAAGCAGCCCCTGATTATTGCAGGCCCTTGCAGCGCCGAAAATGAAGAGCAATTAATGCGGACAGCAAGAGAAATTGCCACAATTCCGCAGGTAAAAATTTTCAGGGCCGGATTATGGAAACCCCGCACACGCCCGGGTGAGTTTGAAGGTGTTGGCGAAGAAGGCTTGAAATGGATGGTGAAGGCGAGGAAAGAAACCGGCCTCAAAATTTGCGTTGAAGTGGCAAGCCCAAAACATGTTGAGCTTGCACTAAAATACGAAGTTGACATGGTTTGGATTGGCGCACGAACTGTGGGCAACCCATTTTCTGTTTCTGAAATTGCCAATGCTTTTAGCGGCCACGACATTCCGGTTATGGTTAAAAACCCGGTTAGTCCCGATTTGAAATTGTGGATTGGAGCTATTGAACGTATACATGAAAAAGGTATCAACCGGATAATTGCTATCCACCGCGGCTTTCATTATTTTGAAAAATCGCCTTACCGCAATGCGCCCATGTGGGAAATTCCTATTGAACTGAAACGCCTTGCGCCTGATTTGCCCATAATTGTTGACCCAAGCCATATCTGCGGAAGGAGGGATTTGCTGGAGCAAATTTCGCAGCGTGCCCTCGACCTGGAAATGGACGGCCTGATGATTGAAACGCATTTCGACCCTTCAATTGCCCTGACTGATGCTGCCCAGCAGGTTACGCCTGCTTCGCTCAAACACTTGCTTAATAATCTGGTTGTCCGTGATAAAACAGGCAATATTGATTTCCAGAATAAACTGGAAACTTTGCGTACCGAAATTGATAAACTGGATGGCGAGTTGCTGCAAATATTAGCCAAAAGGCTTGATATTATTGATGAAATTGGTGAGTACAAAAAGGAAAACGATATCACCATCCTGCAAATGAAGCGCTGGGCAGGAATTATTGAAGACCGCATGGCCATTGGCACCAACCTCGGCCTGGAAGAGAATTTTTTAAAACAACTCTTGCAGCTTATCCACGAAGAATCTATCCTGAGGCAGACGGAGATTTTTGGGGGAAGAAGGAAGTTGGAAGAGGGAAGACATAATGCGGAAGCAGGATAAAATCTAT
>DATCTB010000575.1:0-2881 GCA_036568185.1 Bacteroidales bacterium
GAAAGGAGCCTGGGCATATGTAAGTATCGGAAAAGGAGCTATTCAGGGCAATAACCATTGGGGCAAAGAAATGGTTGAAAAGTCGAGTAAGGATGGTTCTTTCTGGGGTCTATCATCTTCAGCCGACTATGCCCTTGAAGCTGACGAAGCATTGTATATTGCTGAGCTGAAAGCACTTATTTCCAGCCTTCAGTCAGCCATGGTTGATGCGATGAAAGAAGAGATGTAAGATCACAATCGACATTTTCTTAGAATCACACAGGCGCGCATTTTTCGCGTGCCTTCATAATTTTTAATAACAATTGCCCTTCAGCCGCAACTTTACAACTTTTCACGTATATCTTTTTCCTTCCTACATTAAGATTGAGAGAATAACAAAATCTATAATAACAACCACAATTTTTCCTTTTTTCAAAAAAGGAAAAGATTGGCATTTGATTATTAATCAATTAAATAAAACATATTACATTTTACTGTTTCAGTTTTGTTCAAACTATTAAAAATTGTGTTAAATAAATGTTAATGTTTCAATTTTACTTGATAAAGATATAAACAGCTACTACTTTTGACTTAATTAATCAAACTATAATACTAATAATGTTATTTTGGTTCAAGTTTTAATTTTATAAATTCATTTCTTTTAAGATATGAATTTCTCATTATTATTTATGACTTAATAATAATTTATAACAAAAAATTAAAAGATTATGAAAAAAATTATGTATTTGAATTTCTTGATTCTGGGTATGATTTTCATATTTGTAAGTTGTTCTCAAAAATCGAAAAAGGCTTATGATATTGTTAAGGATACCGAAGGTTATATTATCACAGTACCTGAGCGAGTTTTAGAAGGTTTAAGAGATGGACAAATTGCTATGATTACTCTTGATGCTGGAGAAAAAGGAATATCTTTTGCCTCTGGTAAATGTAAACGTGTTGCCCCTGATAAGTTAAAGTTTATAACTCCTGAGGAGGTAAATTTGTATTTGATTGAACATGATGAAACTTGGCTTTTAATTAATGGAGTAGTTGGAAATTCTAATGATGGCACGAATTGTAGCGGGTGCCCGAGAAAGGATAACCTTCAAGTTTATGATAATAAAGAAAATATGTGCTGGTGTTGGACAGAATAAATGAAGGTTATTGTCAAATCTGCCACAAACTTGTAACTTGTAGTGTCAAATAACATTCCATTATTCTCTCGTTTGTTCTAAATGTAATATATACAAAATTGTGAGAAAAGTATGTTTTTTTTTACTCAGCCCGCTACTCAATTCATGGAATTCCAACTATCCTAAAAAATCACGGTTCAGACAGTTTGCCATACAACCCACCCTCCGAGCCCAGCCACTCGTGCTGTTCAAATATGGCTGCAACAGCATCTTCATATTCATCGAAAGATTTACTTTTCTTCAACCGGTTAAAAGCCTGGTGCGGCTCGCTGAAAGAAAAAGCCATAAACCCCCACAATTCCTTCATCACGCTGATGGCTTGCAGCCTGTCGTTCATGTGTTTGCGGTAAGCCAAATAGAGGTCGGTAATAAAGCGGTGAGCTATTTGTTTATGCTTGCTTGCAGGCGCTTCGCCTTTAATAACTGAAGGCAAAAAAGGGTCAACCAGCAAACCGCGCCCTATCATCAGCAGGTGGATGGAAGGGAACCGTTTTTGAAAATGGGTAAAATCAGTTTTTGAAAAAATATCGCCATTATACACCAGCGGAACTTCAATTTGCGGAAGCGCTTTTTCCAGGGTACCCAGGTCAGTTGTGCCTTTGTAGAGTTGTTTCCCAATACGGGCATGTATTGCCAGTTCAGCAATTTGAAAATGGTTGAAAACGGGGATAAGCCGTAATATCTCATCGGCAGAAATATAGCCCAGCCTGCATTTGATAGAAAATTTAAGGGGCAGTTCCGGCATCACTTTCTCTAAAATTTCCTCTACCATTTCCGGGAATGGCAGCATACCCGAGCCACGCTTTTTGTTGGCAACCCGGGCATAAGGGCAGCCCAGGTTCCAGTTGATTTCCGAAAATCCTTTTTGCCCGCAAAGTTTCCCAAAACTGGTTATTTCATCCGCATCTTTACTCAATATCTGTGGCACAATTTCAATATGCTTCAAGGCCGTTTTTTCCAGCTCAAAAGCCTTTCTTCCCGATAGGTTGCCTTCTTTGATGATGCCGGTAAAAAAAGGCGTCAGCATTTTATCCACGCCACTAAAATGCCGGGCGTAAGTTTCGCGGTAAATAGTGCCGGTAATGCCCTGGAAAGGGGCGAGGTATATTTGGGTTTCCTGCTTCATTTCATGGTTTGTTGCAAGTGCATCAATGTCAATTTCTTTTCAAAATCTTTCAAATCACCGTTTTTTGGAATGCTCACCGAATATGCTTTTCCAGGCAACACATCAAAGAAATTATTGGAAAACCTACCGGGAAAACTGCCTGCCGAGAGAAATATGTTCTTTACAAGTTTATCAGAAGAAACCTGAACTATAAAGTTGCCTTTTTCCTCTAAAACCTGGACGGATATTTCCGGCTTTTTAAGTTGCAAATCTTTAGGCGGGGCAAAATAATGCAAGTCAATAAAATTTTTCCTGCCGGGAATTTGTATTTCCGAAACGAGCAACATAGCCGAAGGGTTGCCTTTTTTGAAGTATTCAGCAGTGCTGATTTCAAAAACCGGTAAACTGGAATTGGAAGGCGTCAAAAAAGACAGCGAATCCTGCCAAAGCACTTTTCCATCAAAATCCATGAGTTGCATTGTTAGCGTGGCTTCATCTTGTTTGTCCAAATCAGAAATGCAATGCACAGTCAATTTCCCATTTTCTTCAAAGCTGGTGAGCATGGTGTTTTCATAAGCTTCCTTCACAAAATAATGCAGTGCTT
>DATCTB010000576.1:0-4681 GCA_036568185.1 Bacteroidales bacterium
TATACCGTTATTGTGAATGTTGCCAATCCCAAACTAAAACTAAAACCGGGAATGACTGCCAGCATCACCGATTACGTGGAGGAATCAAATGATGTGCTGACTATGGCCGGTAAGGCACTTCGTTTTCAACCTGAACGCGAATTAATGCAAGAATATATGAAAAGCCTGCCAGAGGGTTCTGCACCCTCGATGCGTGGAAACAAAAGACCTGAAAATACTGAAAATGAGAAACCTTCATCACCCCCTTCCGGCCCTCCTTCAGAAGAATTGGCTGAAAACCAGAAAAGGGTTTGGATAAAAGACGGGGATATAATTAAACCTGTGCTTGTAGAAACCGGGATAAATGACGGTTCAAAAATTGAAATCATCTCAGGACTGGAAGAAGGCGACCTGGTTGTAACCTCCATGGAAAAGGTGAGCGGCAGCAGCTTGAAAGAAACTAAAACTTCTGAAGAAACTTCCAGCCCATTTGTTCAGGAACACAAAGGAGGTGGCGGGCCTCCAAGATAAACTACAGTTGAGCCTCTCCTTTTTATCGCGAGTTAAATCAGAAATACAAATGGAAAAAAACATCATCTTAGAATTAAAAAATCTTCATAAAACCTACCACATTGGTGAAGAAACCGTAAGGGCTTTGCAGGATGTAAACTTATCCATTGCAAAAGGTGAGTTTGTGGCGATAATGGGCACCAGCGGTTCGGGAAAATCTACTTTACTGAATATCCTCGGTTGCCTCGACAAGCCTACTGAAGGTGATTACTGGCTGGCTGGTGTAAATGTAAAATCCATGAAAAAAAACCAACTGGCAGAAATCAGGAATACTAAGCTGGGTTTCGTGTTTCAATCGTACAACTTATTGCCCAGGACAACTGCCCTTGAAAATGTGGAACTCCCCTTGTATTACAACCCGTCAATCGGCAGCAAACTCAGGCGCGAAAAAGCGGAGGAAGCACTGGTAGCTGTTGGTTTAAAAGACCGGATGAAACACCTTTCCAACCAAATGTCGGGTGGACAGCAGCAACGTGTAGCCATCGCCAGGTCGATTGTGAATGAGCCGGTCATTATCCTTGCGGATGAGGCAACCGGCAACCTCGATACCCGGACTTCATACGAAATTATGTCGCTTTTCCAGGAACTCAATGAAAAAGGAATCACCATCGGGTTTGTTACCCACGAGTCTGAAATAGCCTCTTTTACAACAAGAAATGTAATCTTCCGCGACGGCCGCATTGTCAGCGATGTTGCAACTGCCAAAAAAATCAGTGCCAAAGAGGCCCTGCTCAAATTACCGGAGGAGAATTCGACGATTGAACCACAGTTCATCCCGGGAAACCTAAACTAAGGAAGCCATGAAAATCTACAATCTTATACGAATCGCCTTTTCTGCTATCAGAAGAAATACGCTTCGCTCCTTGCTTACCATGCTGGGCATAGTGATAGGCGTTGCTGCAGTAATTGCGATGCTCGCCATCGGACAGGGTTCGAATGCCAGCATCAAGTCAACGATTTCTTCAATGGGAACAAACCTGGTCAATGTGATGCCGGCCAGCAAGAATAGCAGTGGCGTGCGCCAAAGCAGGGAAATGTCGCAAACCCTGGTGGTAGCCGATGTTGACTACCTGAAGAAGAACGCAAGCACGGTTAGTGCTGTTTCTCCGGAGGTTAACAGCAGCGGGCAAATCGTTTTTGGCTCTAAAAACTGGCCTACCACCATCTACAGCGGTAACGAGGACTATTCTTACATTAAAAAGTTTGAAGTAGCCACTGGGCGTATTTTTACAAGCCAGGAAATAAAAAGTGCCGCAAAGGTTTGCCTTGTTGGCCAAACTGTTGTTGACAATATTTTCGGCGATGAAATAGACCCCATCGGGCAAACCATTCGTTTTAACAAAATTCCGTTCAAGGTAATCGGAACTTTAAAAGAGAAGGGCGACAACACTTTCGGACAGGACCAGGATGATATGATTCTGGCTCCCTACACCACGGTGATGAAAAGGATTACCCGCCAGACTTATTTACGAGCCATCGTTATGTCGGCTGTTTCGGAAGACCAGATTGACGAAACCAGTGCCGAAATAGAAGAGCTAATGCGTCAGTCGCACAAACTAAAAGAAAGCGAAGACAATGATTTTGAGATCAGGACACAACAGGAACTGATCAGTAATTTTAGTTCCATCTCAGAAATGATGCTGGTGCTGCTGGGGTCAATCTCTGCCATTTCATTGGTTGTTGGTGGAATTGGCATTATGAACATCATGTACGTTTCGGTAACTGAGCGCACGCGGGAGATTGGCTTGCGCCTGGCCATTGGCGGCAAGGGAAAAGACATTTTAAGGCAATTTCTTTTTGAAGCCATTATTATCAGCATCATTGGCGGGATTATAGGGGTTGGATTAGGAATCCTTGCTTCCACCTTAATCGAAAGCTTACTGAACTGGCCTACACTGATCACGCTGGACTCAATCCTTTTATCCTTTCTTTTTTGCTCCTTTATCGGAATATTTTTTGGCTGGTACCCGGCCCGGAAAGCTTCTTTACTTGAACCGATTGATGCATTGAGGCATGAATAAACCCTGTAGTTTGCTCATCAAATCCGGACATTTATAAATGTGTTATTCAGTAAAACATCCAAACTAACATTTCAAATAAAAGTTTCTTTATTGATAAAATCTCCCTTGGCCTATATTGAAGAATTGCGCGGCCATCACATGCCCATGTTGCGGGCAGCAGATTTACATGAATAGAGGCTTGCCCATGAAACAGCCAATATGATTACAAGTGCCGAAATGAAACTAAAAGCTTCGCTGATGCGCACCGAAAGCCGCTGTAGCCATTACCGCCTCAATTACCCTGAAATGGATAACGAAAACTGGCAGGCATGGATTAATATTTCAAAAGGAGATGATGGTGAAATGAAACTTGAAAAACAGCCGTTTGGGAATTAATCTGCTTGATTGAATTTACATCGTTAAAAATGTATCACCCCACAAGCTTTTGGAGTTTGATTAAATCGAGCACCGGGGCTTTTACCTTGACCAGTTTTTTTCGAAACGCCTTGAAGCCATCGATGGTTCCTTTAGTAAGCCCGATAAAAACATGGGTAGTGAGGGTGTAATGGATGTCCGGTTTTTCTATACTGCCCATCTTTAAAGGGCCCGGTATTCCGTTTACAATTTCAAAATGCCACGATTCTTCCAGGTCGGTAAAATCATACAGCATGGTTTTGTTCCATTTTCTAAACACTTTTTGCAACTCGGGGCGCAGGTATTTCTGACGTGTTTCTTCCATTACCTTTAATGCCCCTTCGCGGTCGGGCTTTTCCGTGGTTTTATCTGTTGTTTCATCGTCCTGCATCCTGGCCAACAGTTCGGCCGGTGGTGCAATACGGGCATGTTCACGTCCTAGCATGGGAAGGAATACCACCCTTCGGTCTTCTTTTAAAATAACAGCCTCATCCATGCAGTGGTGCAAACATTGGCCACAACCAATACAAAGCTCATCTTGAATAGAAGCGATATCATCAACAGTAATGATTCCCACCGGGCAATTTTCAGCACACTTGCCGCAGGCAATACAGTTTTCAGCAACTATTTCAGCACGGTATTGAGCAGTGACTGTCAAAGGCAGGTATCCGCGGTTATAATTCCCTATTACACCGCAGCAGTCCCAACAGCAGTTGCAGATGACATCCACCGGGTACTTTGATTTAAAATTTTTCAATGGTATGGTTCTGCCTGTCTGGTGAACACAGCCCATATCCTGGAATTTTTTCACCATGCTTATGGCTTCACTTTTCGAAATTCGCCGTGAAATCCCCTGCTCTATCAGGTGCTCAGCAGCAGGCCCTATGGACATACAGGTCTCCTTTGGCATATTTACCCGGCAGGAGTCGCCGATAAGTTCTTTTTCAAAACGGCAGAGACAGTGGCCAACACTGATGAATTCATCATCATCCAGGCCGGAGAAAAGTTTAGTGATACTCGGTGCCGCATAGACATGGTTTTCCAGAGACAGTGGCTCATTCAGGGTAATGGTTTTTGGGTCAAATGTAGGCGCAACCGAGAGGTGAGGACCTACATCTTTCACCAGTTCATTAATGACCTCTTCATTGCCAAACTCATAGGCAGCGGTGTACATCTTTTCGATGCGCCGTGCAAATTCGCGGTGTTCGGCATCATCAATCCCGCGCATCATGTAAAATTCAAACCATCCGGGGTAAATGGTCATGATGTGGTAGCTTTTTATATCGTCAGCATCACGAATAACAGCCACCGGCCCTTTGTACAGCAGCGACTTCAGGATGCGGCCGAACTCTTCCTGGCTAAGCCCTATTTTTTCATACAGTTTTTGACGGGAATGGGTACCACCTCCCATGGCAATCAAAAAATCAATTTCTTCAGTTTCAAGCGCTGCATCAAATATGTGAAACAACTCATCACTCGTCTGCAGGGGGTGAACAGACTGTTCATTCATCAGGTCTGCAAGTTGTTCTATTTTATCTTTGGGAGTCTTCCACTTTCGCTTTTGCGAATCGGTTTCGATATATGTCATAAGGGGGGCAAATTTAAAATTTGTTCTTTTAAGACTCCTTATAAATTATCATCTTTCATCAACTTATTTTATCCAAATAAACATACAGAAAAACGATCTTTTCCTAAGCTACATCCATCCCGATGACAAT
>DATCTB010000577.1:0-3011 GCA_036568185.1 Bacteroidales bacterium
CAAAGTGAATAACCAGGAAAAGAAAAATCAAAACGCCCGTATGAATCATGAATTTTGAAAAATACGATTGCTCCGATGTGGCTTTTTTCTTGTATCCTTTAGGCCTTGCTATCCAGTTTTGAATTTGAAGAATCACACCCAAGACCATATGAATCAGGAATCCTGCAAACAGAACCCATTGGAATGTTTGGATAAGCGGGTTATGCATCATAAAATGCGCTCCAGCGTTGAATAATTCACGGGTGGGGTCGAACAAAATGAGCGAGTTTAAAAATAGGTGCACCAGCAGGAATGCAAATAAAAACAAACCCACCAGCGACATAATGATTTTCTTGGTAACGGAAGAGTATAAAGTGCTACTCATAATTTAATTTTTTACCGGTTTATGAATTGAAATATTTCGTTTTAAAACGAATTGAACAAATATATTAAAAGTAAAGGTCGGCTGAAGTTTTAGTGCCATAATTTATATCAATTTTAATTAATATTGAAAAATTGCTGATTTCTTTCAAAAGGTTTTTTATTTTCGTAGCAACAATGATTGCCGGAAAACCAAACATCAAACTAAGTACTTTAATAACCATAGGAATTTGAAGAAATACTTACCCATTTCCAATTCGCTTTTTTCAAACAACCGAAAGAATTTTTTGGAGTTAATACCCAAAAACAGCGTTGCCATTTTCCATTCCAACGAGCAATATCCTCGCAACGGCGACCAATATTTCCCTTTCCGCCAGCAAAGCGATTTTTTTTACTTAACAGGAATAGAGCAGGAAAAAAGCATACTGCTGCTGGCTCCCGGAGCATCAAATGAGAAATTGAGGCAGGCAGTTTTTTTAATTGAAACCAACGAAAAAATTGCCATTTGGGAAGGGCATAAATTAACCAAACCTGAAGCCCGCCAGGTTTCGGGTATTCAGAATATTTATTGGCTGGAAGAATTTGAAGCTTCTTTGAAAGAAGTTTTGGCTGATGCCGAATCGGTTTTTTTGAACAGCAACGAGTACATCAAGTTTTTCAGCGAAGTGCCAGATAAAAATTTACGGTTTGCCAGGACATTCAAAGAACAATACCCACTGCACAAAGTGGAAAGAGCCGCACCCTTGCTGGCAAAGCTCAGGCTAATCAAGTCTGAAGAAGAAATTGAATTGCTGAAAACAGCCTGCCAGGTTACCAAAAAAGGTTTTGAGCGGGTGATGAAATTTGTGCAAGCCGGAAAGTTGGAATTTGAAATCCAGGCCGAAATTGAACACGAATTCACAATGAACCGTGCCGATGGGCATGGCTATGCACCCATCATCGCTTCCGGCAAAAATGCCTGTATTTTGCACTATGTTGAAAACAACAAAGAATGCAAGGATGGCGATTTACTGCTGATGGATTTTGGTGCTGAATATGCCAATTATTCGGCTGATATGTCGCGGACAATTCCTGTTAACGGAAAGTTTACTGAACGGCAAAAGGCTTGCTACAATGCAGTTTTGAGGGTATTTATAAAGGCAAAAGATTTTTATGTTGTTGGGAATACAATCAACGGCATCAATGAAAGCGTGAACAAATTAATGGAGGAAGAACTCATCAATCTTGAACTGTTCAGCAAAGCAGAAGTGGAAAAGCAAGACCCTGATGCACCTTTGTTCAAAAAATATTTCATGCACGGAACTGCCCACTTCCTTGGTTTGGATGTGCACGATGTTGGCTCAAAATCAGAACCCCTGAAACCCGGAATGGTACTTACCTGCGAGCCGGGCTTGTATATTCCGGAAGAAAACATTGGAATCAGGATTGAAAACGACTTGCTGATAACTTCAGGAGAACCGATTGATTTGATGCAGGATATTCCCGTTGAAGTGGATGAAATTGAAGCATTTATGAAGAAATAAGTATTCTTAGTGTACTCCGTTTTGACCTTCATGGTTATTTCTTTTTACCACCACAAAAAAGTTTGTATCAACTGCCGCAGCACGGGTTTCAGGGTTTAGAAATTTTCCTGTTAAGGTTGAAATATGAAAGGCCTTAAATTGTTCTATCTGCCTTGTTTCGTGGGTTTTGTTCAATTCGTCCAAACCTATCCTGTTTGTGAAGACGTACAAAGAATCTTTTTTCATTAAAACAGAATCAAATTCTTCAATACTTTCCGATGAAGGAATAATTTTATGAGCATAAAAATCGATGCTGTGGCGCAGGTTGCGGTAAATAACAATATCTCCTGCCGGAATATTTTTTTCAAGTATATATCTTCCAAAAACCGGGCCTGCCTGGTACATGCTTAAAGAAGGGTAGAATGTGATGCTGAGGTAGAAGGCAACTCCAATAATCGTTACCGCTGTTGTGCTGAAAATCTTTGGAACTGTAGGGTTTTTTTGAAAAAACAAATACAAAAAAAGAGCAAAAATCAAAAAGCAAACCAGCCCTACAAGAAATGAACTGATTGGAAAAAGATAAAATGCTGCTACCGCGAAAATTATCCACAACAGCCAATTGACGGCTTGCTGTGAAATGAGAATGGCTTTTGAAAAACCAATTAATTTTCCTTTTTCAAAAGTTTTAAAGAGGAAATTGGCAGTTAAAACGGCAAACAAAGGAAAAATGACATAAATGTAATGTGGCAATTTATATTGCGAAGAAGACATGCCAATAAAAACCAAAGTTATACCTCCTAAAGTTACCAATTCGGGGCGGTTTTCTTTATTAAAAAACTTGATGGCTTCACCAAATTTTAATACATAAGCTGCCACAGCAAGCAGGCTCCAGGGCAGGAATGACCAGAGAAATGAATGAAGGAAAAAGAAAGAGTCGGTGTTATCAACCCACACATTTTCGCCAGTCAAGCGGCCAAAGCTTTGAGTCCAGAAAAAGAACCTGATGCCGGTTTCGCCAAACTGCCGGTACAATCCAACCACCATTGGTGTAAGGATGGCAGCAATAATCAGCAAACCCGGAAGCCAGCGCCAATCGAAAATCACTTTCCATTTTCTTTGATAGATAAAATGGCTTCCCAGCGCAAGTAT
>DATCTB010000578.1:0-2837 GCA_036568185.1 Bacteroidales bacterium
CATCGGTATGCAACACTTGATTGATGCAGCCCACCGCAATTTCGACATGACAGTTTTTGTGCACAACAATATGCTTTACGGCATGACCGGAGGACAGCCAAGCGAATTTACCCCTCCAGGTTTCAAAACGCCAACTAATCCAGAAGGTTCGACCAAACCACATTACAATATTTGCGAGTTGATGGTAGAGGCTGGTGCCTCATTCGTCAGCAGAATAAATGGAATTGGCGATTTTAGCGAACATATGGCTGCGGCTATTTCCAAAAAAGGGTTCAGTATGGTTGAAATAATGGAGCTATGTCCAAGCTACGGTATGAAAGCAAACCCAGGTATGAAACTTTCCAAAATAGTTGAACAAGCTGAACTTGATATTAAAGTATTCACCGATGTGCAGAAAAAGATTTTTGAACTGAAGAGAAGTTCTGAAAAGGATTCTTTGTTAAAAGAAAATGAAAAGGTGAAAATATCTTTTCAACATTCTTTATCGAAACCTTTAAGCATCATGATTTATGGCTCAGCTGGTGGGGGTGTGCAATCGGCGGCTGAATTGCTGGTGGCAGCGGGGGTAAAATCAGGTTTACAGGTTAGCAAAAAAGGCAGCTACCCGGTTACGGTTGGAATTGGTTTTTCGGCTGCTGAAGTTATTCTTTCTCCGGGTGAAATTCATTATACCGGTTCACCAAATCCTGACCATGCCATTGTCCTTACAGAAGATGGCTATATTTATGCAAAAGCCTTGATTTCGAAATTACAATCCGGTAAAGTTTGGGTAGATTCGGGGGTGTCAATTGAAAAAACCGGAGCGGAAATAGAGAAATTCAATTTTATTGAACGCCTCGGGCAAAGAAATGCAGCCATCTTCTCAGTTTTTTATCTCCTTTCAAAAACCCAAATTTTTCCAATTGAGGCGCTTATAGAAGCTTTCAATGATAACAAGATTTCACAAAAATTTGATGTGAATAAGTTGTTGCAATTTGATTAATGAGTTTAATTGTTAAACTTGTTTTTTATTTTAATTCTGAGCCCGTTATTCCTGGTAAGTAAATCAAATTTTGAATTTAATACCAGTAAAGGTTAGCGAATTTAATTTTGTCTAATTTCGCACTCCCAAATTGGACTATTCATGAAAAAAATATTTTTTCTTTTTTATACTTTATTGCTCTTTAGTTGCACTTCAAACGGACAAAAAACCGAGCAACCTGACACCGTCATGCAGATTCCTTTTAAAATTGATTCGTCAGCAATGAAGCCTTTACTTACGTATGCGAGCCCTAATTTGCAGGCAAAATTGAATGCAATGATTAGTGCCGACCCAAAAATTAAAAAACTTGTTGCCCAGAAAAAAATGGCAATTGGTTTGGTATTGTTAAATGATACCAGTAATGTTAGATATGCAAGGGTAAATGGCCGAGTTGAAATGTATGCCGCTAGCTTACCAAAAATCGCAATTTTGTTGAGTGCAATGGATGCTTTAGAAAAAGGTGAATTGCAATACAGTGATGATTTAAGAAACGATATGCACTTAATGATTTCGCGTTCAGATAATAACGCTTCTACCCGCATTATGGATATGCTTGGATACGAAAAAATTGCTAGTGTGCTGATGGACCCAAAATACAGGCTCTATGACGAAGAAATGGGAGGTGGCTTGTGGGTTGGCAAACGCTATGCAAAAACAGGTAGCAGATACCCGGATCCACTTCATGGAATAAGCCACGCAGCTACTGTTACGCAGGTTTGCAGATTCTACTATTTACTTGTTTACGGGCAGTTGGTTAGTTACGAAAGGTCGAAGGAAATGCTTGCAATTATGCAGGATCCGGCACTTCATCATAAATTTGTAAATTCACTGCTTAAACTAGAACCGAAAGCAAAACTTTTCAGGAAATCAGGGTCATGGGATAAATTTCATTCAGATTCTATACTGGTTTGGGGGCCGGAAGAAAAATATATATTGGTTGCACTTGTTGAAGACCCTGACGGAGAATCAATTCTGCGGAAGCTTGTTTACGAAATTGAAGACATTGTCAGGTCAGTAAATTAAACCTTTTAGGAGAAAGCCGGAAAAGACAAAATGGAGTTCAATAAATTAAATGAAAATAATGAAACTGTAAGCAATGCTGTCAAATACCTATTGGCAAAAGCATTCGATTTAAGGGAGGGGGAATACAAGCGCGCCTTCCTGATGCAGTTGAATATATTCCTGATTATCTCCACTCTTCTTATTGTAAAACCTACAGTCAACGGTCTTTTTATTTCTCAATTCGGAGTTGAAAGCTTACCGTTGGCTTTTGTTGTAGTTGCGCTTTTTGCTACAGTTTTATCCATTTTTTATTCCAGGAAACTGATTAAAATTCCACTGCACTCTCTAATTGGCAAAACCCTGGGTATTTCGGTCATTACACTCATCATTTTCGGAATATTGCTCTTGTTAAATATCCTTGTAAGTTGGGTTATTTACCTTTTCTATATTTGGGTAGCCTTGTTTGCGGTGCTGTCCGCTTCGCAATTCTGGATATTGGCCAACATGGTTTTTAATTCGCGCGAAGCGAAACGATTTTTTGGCTTTATTGGTGCCGGGGCAATTGCCGGTGGAATTTTTGGTGGTTATCTTACTTCGATTCTTGCGCCAACATTGGGAGCTGAAAAATTGCTTTTCGTGAGTGCTGCTTTGCTTTGGTTTTGTATTCCGATTACCCGCACCGTTTGGCGTGAAAACATTAGCGGGAAGAATAATCCGCAGAAAAACCTGCAAGAAATGGAGGGTGTTGGCGAAAGCCCGTTTCAATTAATTAGAAAATCGAAACACTTGACTTATCTTGCCGGCATTGTAGGGG
>DATCTB010000579.1:0-4473 GCA_036568185.1 Bacteroidales bacterium
CATATTGTTGATTTTCCAATGTGTTTTGCCCACGGTTATAATAAAATCTTCGCCCCAAAATATTTTCACCTCCGTGGTTTTAATGAATTTATTCATCCTGTCAAAAACGGGAAAATGAAGGATCAGAAAATAATAGTCATCGTAAACGTCAATTTTCGAGCGCTGATTGGTTTGCCGGCAGTCTTCGATGTCGAGTGGGTGAAAGTGAAAAGTATTGGCCAGGTAAGTAAGGTCGTCTTCTGAAGGATCATTCGTGTGCAACCACCGCAGTCTCCCTATTTTAATCATATTGAACATCGGCTTTCCTCCTTTTGAATTTTGGTGTGAATTTGGGTATCAGTATGCTTTACATATTGAAAAATTTTTTCAAAAGTAAGGAATATCGTGCAATTGTTGCCCGTTGTAACAAAAAAACCCGGATAATTTACACCCGGGTTTTCAACTTTTTTAATTCAGTTTTAACTAAAACTTTATAATTTTTTTTGTTTCTGAAATGAGACTACCGTTTGAAATTCTGTAGAAATAAATGCCATTTGGAAATCCGCTGATATCGACTTTGGCAATGCCCTTTTGGTTGTTTAATGGAAGATTAATAAGCTGTTTGCCAAGAGCATCTGATAATATGAGGTTGAAATTTCCTTTTACCTGGTTTAGATCATATTGAACTGAAAAACTAATGCCGGCAGGGTTTGGATAAGCATCGGAAATGAAAAAACTGTTGGCTTTGTCAGCGGGTTTTATTCCTGTTGTATTGTCAATTACAGTTACTTTGAAATCGTCAAAGTAGAAACCGTCTTCAGTAACATATTCATCACTGATTAGCCTGAAACGAAATTCAATTTCTTTGCCTGCAAAACTGCTCAGGTCAATTTCTTCCTGCACCCAATCTACGAAACCATCATATACTGGTTTTCCCGGGTCCTGGTATGAATTGCCAGTTTTCGTATTTTTTCCTGAAAGGGCCTGCCAGGTATTGGTTCCAACTTCTCTGGCCTGCAACTGAGCGTAATCATAACCGGCCTCAATTTCCCACTTGGCCCAAAATCTCAAAAAGGCAAAACTGATACCCCTTAAATCAATAATGGTATCATGAATGATGATATTGTTTTCGCCATTCTGGTATTTTCCGGAAGGGGAATCGGTGATGGAGTGAGTTGGAGAGTAGTATTCACCGGTTGTTGTGTTCCATTTGGGTGATGTCCAGTTTTCCATTGTTTCGCTGTCATCCTCAAAAACCAACACTTCGGTTCCATAAATTTTTGTAACAGTATCTGAAAGAATGAAATCGCCATTATCAACCGAAAGCAGATAGCTGAAAACCTGTCCGGATTCAATTCCGGCGCTGAGCATGTAACTGATAGAATCTAGTTCATTTTGAAGCAATTCAAGGTTTTGAAAAACTGCAGGGGCGCCGGTTTCAACTAAAAATTCATCCAGCGCCTGAATGTTAACCGAATAACTATCAGCTTCTGTTAGCCCCAAACGGGTGATGTCAAAAGAAAAATAACCATCAATATCTGAAATAATAGTAGGCGATAAATCATTTACAACGGCGTATTTTCCCACCAGGCGTGCAGCAGTGAAATCCTGAAACATATTTTCCTGGCAAAGAGGAATTATGCGGCTAACCGCCGGCCAGAAACCATCGTTGCTGTTGCCTACTTCGGGAGTGTATGAAAATATTTTCTCTTTGGTGTCCTGTTCGCCATACATCCAGTCGTCGGAACCGCCATTGGTCGGGTAAATAGTTGTGCTACCCGGGCCATATGTGTAGCCGTTTTCCGAAGTCATCAATTGGGCAAAAGCAATCAAAAGGTCGTTATCAGCAGGTAGATCTTCCGTATAACCCCATGGTGAAAGCAATAAGTTTGCGTAAGAATGGTAATTAAGCGCAATCTTAAAATCATGGTCGTTGCAAAAATCTCTTAAATTTTGAATTTCCGGTTCTGAAAAAGCTTCGGGTCCGCGGTATGTTTCATCGGACGTGTAAGGAGAGGAACCATCATCATCATTTCCCCAGAAATAGCCGTAGTTTCTGTTAGGGTCAACACCATAAGAGCCATCAAGATTATCCCTTCTGTTTTTACGCCACATTCCGCCACCGTTTGGATTTGTTTCATAGTTATACTCGTAACCGTCAACATTAATCACAGGAACAAAATACAGCTCAGTATTATCCACTATCCTTTTTACTTCAGCATCAGTTTCATAGTTTTCAAGCAAAGTCCACATGAAAAATATTAACTGATGAGGACCAATTCCTTCGCGGGCATGGTGCGCACCCGTATACAGCACTTCAGGCTCCGATTCATCAGTTTCAGGATTGTCAGATATTTTCACCCAATATTGCATTCTTCCATCATGGGTGAGGTTGGTTTCAGAAATAGGTTTTTTTACTGAAATCAAGTCGGGATACAAAAGCGCCATATCGTCAAGTTCAGAGAGTATTTCATCTAAAGTGTACATTCCGCCCATTGAGCCATATTCCCAGTTTTCGGGTACCGGCCATTCATCATCAGTATTTCTTTTGATGTTTACATCTTTTTCTGCAGCTGCCCTTTCAGTATAAAATGCTGAAACATCTTCAATTTGTATTGTTAATGAAAAGCCATTTTCTGTAAGCTTTGATTGTTCTGAAGCACTAAGGTCAGTTTCAAAAAAGGCACCTTTTCTATAGTTTCCTTCTAACACATCAATACCCAATGAAGCAATTTCCTGAATACTTTTCCCTTCAAGATTAATACGAACCCTTGAAGTTTTTTCCTGGGCAAAAAGTCCGATTGAAAATAGAACAACAAAAAATAGTGTAATGGTTTTTTTCATAATTAATTAAGATTTTTAGGCAATATTTGATTTGACTAATTGTTTTTCAACTCTTTCCATTGAAAAGTGGTGAACAAATGTACGATATCTTTTTTGATAAAATTTATTACAGGTTCAAGCGAATCGTTGTTGGGAACGATATTAAAATAAAGCGCGCCTCTAATAAAGCTGGTTGAACTATCGGTAAGAAAAAACTGGTAAGGAGAAGCTGCGCCACTGCCTTCGAGGGTATAGGCTAAACCGAAAAGGTTCCTGTTAGGGTCGATAATCAGGCTGTCGGAAATGGCATCGGCCTTTGCTATATGCTTGGTTACAAGTGTGTGTGCATCTTCAAGATAAGTGACAAGGTTACCGTCTATTTCTTTGTAGCTAATATGAACAGTTGCCTTAAACTCAGGAAAATTCAGGTTGATCCAATATTTTTCATCTGGAGAATGAGGGTCGCCGGTAATTGTTGAATAAACTGGGTAATCAAATGAATAAGGGAAAGAAGTATCGAAGGAAGAATATTGTTTTTCGGGAAGATCAATCCTGAAATAACCTCTTGGTTTTGGTGTATAGGCTTGCTCGCAAGAAAATAACCCAAAAATTAAAAAGGTAAAAAACAGGAGTTTACTTTCCATTCTTCATGTTTTTTTAATCACAAGCTTCACTTCTTTAATTCTTCTTTCGTCTGAATCAATGATTAAAAACTCGAAATGATTGTATTTTATTAGAGAACCCTTAACTGGCATTTTTCCTTCCAACTCCAGAATAAGTCCTCCAAGCGAATCGGACTCGCCCCTAACTTGTTCAAAAACATCATCCTCCAGTCCGCAAATTTTAATCAGGTCGCTCAAAGGTGCCTTTGCCTCGAAAATGTAAGTATTCTCAGTAAGTTTTTTATAATTAAACTGCAAAATATCTTTGTCAAATTCATCGCTTATTTCACCCACAATTTCTTCAACAATATCTTCGAGGGTGACAATTCCCGATGTGCCGCCATATTCATCAACAACAACAGCAAGGTGAATTTTCTTTTCGCGAAATTCCTGCAATAAATCATTTATTCTTTTGTTTTCGGGCACGTAAAACGCCGGCCTGACCAACGAAACCCAATCAGTTTTGTCTTCGCGGTCAATAAAGGGTAGCAGGTCTTTCACGTACAAAATTCCCAAAACCTGGTCCAGGGATTCCTTGTAAACCGGAATCCTCGAAAACCCTGATTCTTTTACTACGCGCAAAACTTCGCCAAAACTCATGTCGTTCTCCAAGGCAGTTACATTTACCCTTGAACGCATAATTTCGCTGGCTTCTTTTTCTCCAAAAGTGGCAATGCTTCTCAAAATCATTTTCTCATCTTCGGGAGCACTGTCGTCTACCGTTATTTCAATGGCATCAGACAATTCGCTTATTGAGATATTATGGCCTTTTTTCGCAAATTTTTTATCTATTAATGAAGTTGAACTAACTAAAACACTACTCATGGGTTTCCATAAAAAACTCAATACCTGCATTGGTTTAGCCATAAGGTGCGAGAACATTAGTGGTTCTTTATTTCCAATCATTTTGGGAGCTATCTCACAAAAAATCAGGATAAATGAGGTAATTACAACTACCTGCATGAAAGCAAAAAGAATTGGGTAAGTATCAGCATTGAAAACAGACGAT
>DATCTB010000580.1:0-2573 GCA_036568185.1 Bacteroidales bacterium
TTCGTTGTGCATCATACCATCCGGGTTGACTGGTGAAGCTTGCAAAGTTTTGTATGCATCTGATTTTTCATAAATTATCAGCCCTTTTTCAACAGATTCCCTAATCATCCAACGCAATGAAATATTGGATAAATCTTCTTCGGCGTAACCACCGCCCACATCGGTATGCACGCCGCAAAACCACACTTGTTTCATTCTGTCTTTTGGATGGCCGGGCCCAAGAGCATCCCATAAAACGGGGGAAAAAGTTTTTCTTTCTTCATCAATGGCCAAAGCCTGTCGGGCAAATTCAACACTATTGCTCAAATCAAACGAGTGAAATTTGTGGGGCGTAAGTTTGTCGAGCAAAACACTCATCCATTTAATGGGCAGTCCTAAAGCCGCGACCGTATCAAACACACCCAGGAACCTGACTTTTGCCCACATGGTGTGGTGTTTGGCGATAAAAGCTTTCGCGTTTTTCTCCCTCAGTTTTCGATTTTTTATTTTATAAATGCGGTAAGCCTGTGGTATTAAGTCTTTTCTTGATTTGGGCAAAATACCGAAAAGGTGAATAAACCCGGTCAAACTTCTGACTGTTGCTGCCCCGCGGCTAAAACCGAAAAGGAAAATATCATCCTCAGCTTCAAAATTTTCAAAAAGGAAACGGTAGCAGTCCAACATATTTTTTGAAAACCCGCTTCCGGCAATTGAACCGGTAACTTTTCGCCAATCGGTGCCCAGGCCGGGGTCGTAAAAGGCAATTTGTCGTTGCGTGCGGTCTTCAATCATGTTGAACAATTTATACACATTGGTGTTGCTTCCAACACCGCCTTTTTGCCCTGTTCCATCCGAAAAAATCACGATGTTTTTTTTCATCTTTTTAGTTTTTGTGAGTTGTTTAGTTTGTTGTAAAATAGAATTTCGATAATTCAAAGATAAAAGTTTAATTGGAAAACATATAGCTATTGTCAAATTCAAAACATCTGTTTTATATTACGAAATCATCTTTTTATATCATTTTCCAAAAAAACCTTACATTTGCCCCATATTTCAAATCCCCGGTTCCGGGTATGTTTGATTTATAAAGAAGGGCGGAGAGATTAGGCTCAACGAAACCCTGGCAACCTCGCCGCAAGGAAAAGGTGCCAATACCTAACCCAACCGAAAGGAAGGGAATTATAAATTGAGGTTAAACTTATATGTTACATGTTGCAGGTTACAGGTTTTAGATTTGTTGGATTTAGCTATGTTTTTAGCAATTTAAACAATAGGTTTGATTGTGTTTTAATTAAAATTTACGGGCTACTTAAAAAAGAAAAGAATTTATTACCTAAAATAAGCTACAATTCTGCAACCTGGAACTTGCAACTTGGAACATTAAATCTAAAACTTTAAACTACAGAAATGAAACCAAACATACAAACCGAACTGGCAAAACGCATCCTCGTCCTTGACGGGGCAATGGGAACGATGATTCAACGATACAAACTAGACGAAGAAGGCTACCGTGGCAAGCGGTTTAAAGATTACGGCAGGCTGCTGAAAGGCAATAACGACTTACTGAGCATTACGCAGCCACAAATCATTAAAGAAATTCACGAAGCTTACCTGGAAGCCGGGGCTGATATTATTGAAACCAACACATTTAACGGGACAAAGATTTCGCAAAGCGATTACGGGCTGGAAGATTTGGTTTACGAATTGAACCTGAAATCAGCAAAGATTGCCCGCGAAGTTGCTGATAAATTTACAAAAGCCAATCCTGAAAAGCCACGCTTTGTTGCCGGTGCCCTTGGGCCGACAAACAAAACCGCATCCATGTCGCCCGAAGTGAACGACCCGGGATACCGCGCCATTACTTTCGACAGGTTGGTTTCAGATTACCACGAACAAGCTTCTGCTTTGCTAGAAGGCGGCGTTGATTTGCTGTTGGTTGAAACCATTTTTGATACACTGAACGCCAAAGCTGCGCTGTTTGCCATCAACGAGCTGATGAAAGAAAAAGGCGAAAAAATCCCGGTAATGGTGTCGGGAACTATTACTGATGCCAGTGGGCGAACTCTTTCGGGACAAACACTGGAGGCTTTTTTTACTTCCATTTCACATATTGACCTCATCAGTGTGGGCTTGAATTGTTCGCTTGGCGCGAAACAAATCCGCCCCTACCTGGAAGAGTTGTCGAAAATTGCACCGTTCCCGGTCAGTGTTTATCCCAATGCCGGGCTGCCCAACCAGTTTGGCGAATACGATGAAACGGCAGAGCAAATGGGTGTCCATATCAAAGATTTTACTGACCATCATTTCGTAAACATTGTTGGCGGGTGCTGTGGCACAACACCGGAACACATCAGAAAAATAGCAGAAATTGCCGCAAAAGCGGGAACTAGAAAAATTCCTGCTAAGCAACATATTTCGCAGGTTAGTGGATTGGAACCTTTGAAAATTGAAAAAGAAAAGAATTTTATCAATATTGGCGAAAGGACAAATGTTAGTGGTTCCAGGATGTTTGCGCGGCTCATCCGCGATGGGCAATACGAAGAAGCACTTTCTGTAGCCAAACACCAGGTAGAAGGCGGCGCTCAAATACTTGA
>DATCTB010000581.1:0-4349 GCA_036568185.1 Bacteroidales bacterium
GATATTACCGGTATTTCAACAGTGATAGATGGCTTTTGTTATTACTTTGAACCTGAAAAAGCTGATGCAGCAAACCTGCTAAAAAACAACCTGAAGTTGTATGGTGCCGGTATTTACAAACAAAACTACGTGGCAGAAACAGCGTTGCTGAATGAAATTATTGCGGATTGGGAAACCAAACCTGAATTGGCAGCCGCACTTAGCCTGCTTGGCCTGGTTGACTGGAAAAATTCGTTGAAAACCAACAACGAAACATTCAACGCAAAATACCTTGCCCGTACGCAGGAATATGGCGCTGCCAGCCCCGAGACTGTGAAACAAAAGCGGGAAGAGGCCATGGTGCTTTATTATGAATTGAGGAAGTTTCTGGAAGCCTATGCAACCATCAACAATACACCCTTGTACACAAAAACAATCAACGAACTGAACGCGCTGATAGAACAATACAATACCCTGCTGACTAACAGGGCTGCCGACAACGGCGGCGAAGAGGACACCGAAACAGGTGAGCCGGAGGAAGGAGATGAAATAACTCCTTCGCCACTTCCGTAAGGATATTTTTTGTTTTAACCGGGCTGTTTTGTCATAACCGGGTTAAAATAGGGTAAATGGTAAGGGCGGCCGCAGGCCGCCCTTAATTTTAAAAAAAAAAGGACCTGAAAAGTAGTTACTAGTCTGCTTGCCTTTTGCTGATATACGTAACCAGTATATCTTCAGGCAGGCATGCATCAGGGTCATGCTGCCAATTCAAATCTACCGAAACAGGGAATGTTTCGTTAGCCAAATCCAACTTACTGTCGGCAGGCAGTTGATCGAATAGATATGTTGAATCGCCAATCTCTATAAACCAGCCTCCGCAGCAAAGGCACAGCCTTTCATCGACTCCTGTTATTACGCCTGTATCTGTCGGAATATTTTCTTTTTTGCAAGCGAAAACTGTAGTCAGGAGTATGAGAGAAATCAGCAATAGAATTTTCATTTTGAGCAGTATTTAGGATAGAAAAACAAATCCATTTCTGTACCATTCAAGAATAATGCCATGTAACAGGATTAAACTCAATTCATTTCAAAAACATTAAAAATAAATGCATGAATATTAATCAGTCAATAGGTTTGAAGGGCAAGATTAAATTATGGTTTTTTTTATTCTAAATGGAATTAGAATAGTGAGATTTTGGCATCACCATTTTCAAAAAGAAACAATTTTTTTCATTTTGATTTTTGCGTGTAATTATCTGCAAACTGCTTAGGCGTCATTCCAGCATATTTTTTAAAAGCCTCATAAAACTGTGACTTCGAATTAAAACCAGCAGTTTGAGCAATTGCCTCAATTTTCAGTTTAACATATTCAGGCGAAGCAAGAATTTTTTTTGATTCTTCAACCCTGTATTCATTGATATATTGGTTAAAATTGCTGCCTGTTTTTTCATTAATAACCTGAGATAAATGCTTCGGCAGTACACTCAACTTTCCACTCACTTCTTCAAGTGACAGTTTCGGGTTTAAAAAAGGTTTCTTATTGCTTCTTAGGTACAAATTGAGGGATTCAAGAATATCAGCTTTTTTGTTTTCCGACAACTTTGATTTGAAATACTTTTCCCTGGAATTGCTATGTTCGTCAAGAAAATTACCATACAATATCCTCGGGAAAAACAGGAATGCTAAAGAGGTCATCAAAACGAACAATGTGGTCACATTCATGCCAAAATGGTAAGGCTCTATGCTTGCCGGCGTTTTCCACACTATTTCAGTTGTCATGCCAACGATAATCAGGAATTGTCCGCTCAGGAAAATCCAGAACCATTTTACCAGTGAATCCTGGTAATGAGTTCGAACGTTTTTGTCAGGTTTATATTTAAAGAATACGTATAACTGAGCAATAAAATAGACTGTAAGATTAAGGTCTTTCAGCAAGTAGTGCATGGGCATCACTACCGACCCGGCTTCCAATAACTGGTTGATGTTTTCAATTTTTTCAGCTTCCGGGCTAAAATAGAAAGGCAAAAATTCTATTAAGTTGATAAGGAAAGGCAGAAAGTTAAGCAAGTAAATTTTTTTAAATGTAAAACCTGGTTTGAAAGAAGAATAGATATAAAAGAAAACTACCGGTGGAAAAAGGTAATGAATTGGGCTGTCAATCCTGAATAAGTTTGGAAACATAATTATCTTACCAGAATAATTCAGGGCTCCTAAAATGATTGTAACAGAAGCAATCAGTAAATAAGAAGAAAAGAAAATCCTGATAAAGGTTTTGCCCTTTAAATAGGTAATATAAATTACCGTCATTAAAATCCCCAGGGCTCCCACGAAATAACTGAGCAACTCTGAATAGCTATAGGACATATCCTTGATTATTTGCGTTTATCGTTGATTTTCTTTCCAGAATCATGATTCCGAACAAAAATAAAGTATTTCAATTGAAATATAAGGGCTTCAAAGACAATGATTTTTGAAAAATTTAATAAAAATGTAATAAGCAGAACGCCAATTTACTTTAAGGCTCAAAAATAAATTTTAAATTTGTTATACTTTTCCTATTAATAACAATGCTAATTAAACACTGTAATTGAATACAAAAATTAGAGAATAAGCTTAAATACATTTACTAACTAATATTTTTAAAAATGAAACAAATTAAACAAACCGGGGGATTTATTATCCTTCTCTTGGCAATTGCCATGGTAATGCCTTTTTCGGGTAATGCCCAGGCAAAATCAAAGCAAGCAAAAAAACCAAATATTCTGTTAATCGTTTCCGACGACACAGGTATTGGCGACTTAGGCCCTTATGGTGGTGGCGTTGGCCGTGGTATGCCTACTCCTAATTTTGATAAGTTGGCTGCAGACGGAATGACTTTCTTTTCATTTTACGGACAGCCAAGTTGTACTCCAGGGCGTGCGGCTATTCAAACCGGCCGCTTCCCTAATCGTAGTGGTATGACTACTGTTGCCTTCCAGGGGCAAGGTGGTGGATTGCCCCATGCTGAATGGACACTGGCTTCTGTTTTAAAACAGGCTGGATACCAAACCTATTTTACAGGCAAGTGGCACCTTGGTGAGTCGGATTATGCTTTACCCAATGCACAGGGGTATGATGAAATGAAATATTGTTTCCTGTATCACCTGAATGCTTACACCTACGGTGATCCGAATTGGTTCCCTGATATGTCACCTGAATTGCGCGATATGTTTCAAAAAGTAACTAAGGGGGCCCTCTCAGGAAAAGCAGGTGAAGCTGCCAAGGAAGACTGGAAAGTGAATGGTGAATATGTTGACACGCCTGATAAAGGAGTTGTTGGGATTCCATACCTCGATAAGTATGTAGAAGAAGCAGCCATTGAATTTTTGGAAGAAGCTTCAAAATCAGATGCTCCGTTCTTTATCAATGTAAACTTTATGAAAAATCACCAGCCCAATATGCCGGCTCCTGAATTTGAACACAAATCATTGAGCAAAACAAAATATGCTGATGCTGTGGTTGAATTGGATACCCGCGTTGGGAATGTAATCGCAAAACTTAAGGAACTGGGGCTTTATGAAAATACGCTGATTATTTATACAGTGGATAATGGTGCATGGCAGGATGTTTATCCTGACGCAGGTTATACCCAGTTCCGTGGAACAAAAGGAACCGACCGTGAAGGTGGAAGCCGTGTACCTTCGATGGCTATTTGGCCAGGACACGTACCGGCCAATGTGAAAAACCACGATATCATTGGTGGCACTGACCTGATGGCAACCTTTGCATCTTTGGCGGGCATTGATTTGCCAACAAAAGATCGTGATGGTGCACCTATTATGTTCGATAGTTACGATATGACCCCGGTTCTTCTTGGCACGGGTCCAAGTCCACGGCACGAATGGTTTTATTTTACAGAAAATGAACTTACCCCGGGTGCTGCCCGTGTAAATAATTACAAAGCAGTATTTAACCTGAGAGGAGACGATGGCGCTCAAACAGGAGGTTTGGCAGTTGATGCAAACAGGGGTTGGAAAGGGCCGGAAATGTACGTTGCCACAGTACCACAAATATTCGACTTATATCAGGATCCTCAGGAAAGATATGACCTGTTTATGACCAATTGGACTGAACGCACCTGGACTATGGTGACCTTTAGCCAGGCGATAGAAAAATTGATGAAGACATATGTCGAATATCCGCCGCGGAAATTGCAAAGCGAAAGTTATTCAGGGCCGATTACAATTACAAAATACCAGAATTTCAAATTTATTCAGGAAGAATTTGAAAAAGACGGATTTCATATAACTTTACCGACAGGAAACTAATTATTAATTTTTACGGCGGCTGGATTTTTTATCCAGCCTCCGTAACTATTTTAGAAAATCTGA
>DATCTB010000582.1:0-14419 GCA_036568185.1 Bacteroidales bacterium
TCTTCAAATAATACGTTGGAATCTCTGTCCAGAATATACTTATCCGAGCCATCATAAACCAGGTCGAGGCCAATTCCAAAAGCACTTTTGTAAGAAACCCTTTTCATCAGGTTAGCATATGCGCCAAAAACAGCAAAATTCTGCCCATAAACCTCACTCATATTTTTTCTTGCTACCGCGAATGAAAAATCGACATCAAGGTACTTTCTACCATCAAACTCAAATGGATACAGTTCGGGCAGAACCTTCCTGCTATAATAAGGATTTGGTTTCTGCAGAAAAATTGAAACACTTACTGTTCCGGTAATCATATTCAATCCATAATTCGGATTTTTAATTGAACCATTTGAAAAATGAGTCAGCCCAAGGCCTGCAGAAACATTCATCAAGCGATTAAGCTTTCTTCGGTATTCAAAATACAACCTTCCTGCAACATTCAAATGCGAGCCGATGGCAAAATTTTCGTAGTTTTCTATTCTTTGGTAATAATTCGTGAGATAGCCAACACCCACACCCAACCTGAAATTCAGGCTTTGAACATCATTTTTCACCAATGGGAAATTGATAAATGGATATACAGCTAATGCCGAACCAATTTGCTCGAAACCACCCAAAGGCGAATACCAGGCGCTAATACCAATGATTGGATAGGCATATTCCGCTTCCCATTGCTGCCTCCCGTGGGTCTGTTTTTCAATACTAAATTCAAATGCCGGGAAATGCGACTGGAATTTATCCAACTCGAGGTGGTGGCTAAGTAAAAAACCATATTCCACTTTCATTTCAGCCATCAGGTTGCTTTTGCTGTATGGTTTACGAGCCTGGCCAAAAACAACACTACCGATTAATGAAATAAGAATAAAGAGAAATAATTTCTTTCCTGAACCCGTGATTTTCAACAATTGAGAATTAAAAAAGGCAAATTTAACAGAATTAGAAGAAAGATGGTCTTGTTTTTTGATGTTTAAAGTAATAAAACATCTCTACCTTTGAACACCGTTTTTATCTCGAATTTGTAATAAAACGGCATCTTTTTAACAAAATAATTTTTAATGGAAAATAGAATAGCTGAAAAAACAAAAGCCTTTGAAAGATTACTGAAAATCATGGACGAACTAAGGGCAGGCTGCCCCTGGGATAAAGAACAAACCTTTGAAAGCCTCAGGCATTTGACTATTGAAGAAGTTTACGAACTCGCTGATGCCATTCTCGACAAAGACATGGATGGCATTAAAAAAGAACTTGGCGACCTGATGCTTCACTTGGTTTTCTATGCAAAAATTGGTTCAGAAACGGGAAGTTTCGATATGAAAGATGTGCTGGATAATATTGCTGAAAAACTTATCCACCGCCACCCGCACATTTATGGCGATACAAAGGTTAGCGGCGCTGAAGATGTGCTGAACAATTGGGAAAAACTTAAATTGAAAGAAGGGAAAGAGTCGGTTCTGGAAGGTGTGCCTAAAACATTACCACCACTGGTAAAAGCCTACCGCATACAGGAAAAAGTAAAGGGTGTTGGTTTTGAATGGAAAGACCCAAAACTGGTTTGGAATAAAGTGAACGAAGAATTGAATGAATTGAAATATGAAGTTGAAAATGGTGCCAATCCTGAAAAAATGGAAGATGAATTTGGAGATTTGTTATTCGCTTTGGTAAACTACTCACGATATATCGGAATCAATCCTGAAGACGCACTTGAAAGGACAAACAAAAAGTTCATTCGCCGTTTTCAGTTTATTGAAACAGAAACAGCCAAAGATGGTAAGTCGTTGGTAGATATGACGCTTGAGGAAATGGATGAATATTGGGTGAAGGCTAAGCAATTTGAAAATGAGGTAATTTGATAATGTGCTAATATGCTGATGTGCAGTTGAGATTGCTTCGTCGAAGTCTCATCGCAGTTAAACTGATATTTTTCAAAAAATCCGCAATCGCCAATCCGCAATCCAAAATCACTATGATTGCTTCGTCGATGACTCCTCGCAATTAAACTACCACCGGGGAAAGTCCAATTGCGAGCCGACGCGGGAGGAGTGGCGATCTCGTTAAAAATTCCTCAAAAAAAAAGCGCGAACCAGGTCCGCGCTTTATCTTTTTTGAATAGGTAAGTTATTTAAAGTGCTTACCTAAATAGCTGGCAACGCCTTCAGCATTATCAACCATTGCGTCATCGCCCGGATGCCAGTCGGCGGGGCAAACTTCGCCATTTTCTTCATAAAATTGCAGTGCATCAACCATACGTATGGCTTCGGTAACGCTTCTTCCCAAAGGCAAATCGTTAACTACCTGGTGGCGGACAACGCCTTGTTTGTCAATAAGGAACAGGCCACGATAAGCAACCGGATCGCCATCAAATTCCATTTCACTTTCTTCATTATACTCATATTCTCCGGCCAAAACGTCGAAATTTTCAGAAATGGTTTTTGATAAATCAGATACCAGCGGGAATTTTACTCCCTTGATGCCGCCATCTTTCCTTTCAGTGTTCAACCATGCCCAATGTGAAAATTTTGAGTCAACCGAACATCCAACTACTGCTACGTTTCTTTTTTCAAATTCTTCAATTTTTTCCTGGAAAGCAATGATTTCGGTAGGACAAACAAATGTGAAATCCAACGGATAGAAGAAAAAAACTACATGTTTTTTACCTATAAATTGTTCCAATGAAAATTTTTCTACAAATTCTCCACCATTTACAACGGCATCTGCCTCGAATAATGGAGCTTTTTTTCCAACTAATACTGCCATGATTTGTTCTATTTCTTGTTTAACAATAATTTAAGGTGCAAAATTAAGATTTATTTCAAATAAGAATTCCTAAATTCTATTAAATTCCCTAACAAATTAACAGGTAAATTGTTTGCGGTTTTTCGAAAAATCAATTATTCTATCAAATCATCGAAACTTGCTGTAATGGGCATATTCCTCTGAAAATCGTACAAAGTCTGTTTTCGGAGTTGGTAATAACTCCTCCAGTAATTTAATAAGGATTGGTAATAATTCATCTTTGAATTGTCGTTGTCAATCTGCGCATTGTTCAGTTCAAGAACGTCGTTCACTTTTCCAATCATGTAGCGCTTTTGAGTAACGTCGTATCTTTTCTGCGCCACTGTGTCGGACTTGGCTGCGATCATCAATTGTTTTTCCTGCATGTTGAACTGCATTACACTTATAAAAATGTTTTGTTCAAAATCTATTCTATCCTGTTCAACCGAAGTAAAAACCATATCCTGGTTCGATTCAGCCATTTTTATGTTTCCGCGGGCTTTTCCCCAGTCCAGCAATGGCATGGTGATACCGAGAGTAACCCTTTCTTCATCAAGCGGATTTTGGTATGCTTCCTGAATATTATAAGCTGACTGGGTGAGCCCGAAAATGGCAAACAATTCTGCATCGAAACGGCCATCCATTTTAGCCATATTTACTTCACTTTCCGCCTCTAAAATTCTTCGTTGAAATTCTAAACCCGAAGAGGTATTATCTTTAGCATATTCAATGGCAAGTTCAGGAGAAACTTCAAAGTGCAGCGTATTGACCGGAGGTATCAACTCGATGGTTTCGTTTCCTTTAATTCTTAAATAAGATTTAAAAACAAACAACTTGTTTTCGTAGTTCAGTTCCGCATTTTCAACTGCTGCCTGCGCTTTCAGCAAGTTAAGTTCTAATTGCAGCAAGTCGTTTTCGGCAATTTTTCCCAGGTTGTACCTGCCTTGTGCAATTCGAAACAATGTATCATAATTGGATTCATTTTTCTTTGCAATCCCCATATCAACCTGTGCGATTAGCAGCGAAAAAAAATGATTCATAGCGGTGATAGCGACTTCTTCGTTAGTTTCCAGGTAAATTCTTTGCGCTTCTTCATACCTCATTGGCTCAATCAATTTATCCCATTTATAAGGATTGTAAGCAAAAATAGGTTGGCGGAAGCCAATGTTAATCATGTTTGCAAGAAACTGGCTTGTGGTAGTGTCGGGCAAATAGTTATCCATCCTTTGAAGTCCGGTATTTAAAAAAACTTCACCACCAGTAAGGCCAACCTTTTGATTGACAGATAAACCAACTGTATAATTGGTCAAGCTTTGTGGGGTATATACAGTAGTTCCATCCTGTGAAGAAATAGCATTGATAGAGCGGTTTATGTTAGGAATAGTAGCATCAAGTCGCAAAGAAGGCAGGTAGGTCGCCTTGAATGATCGAAACTGCCAATAACTTCTTCTAAACCTGTGTTTTGCAATTTGGGCATCGGGTGATTGTTCTTGCGCTATAGCTATTACTGTTGCAAGATCGTAATTTACAATTTGTTGCGATTGAATTGAATTGGAAAAAAAACCGAATAATGCTGAAAATAATAAGCCAGTTATGAAAATGGTACGCATAGTAGTTGATATTATTTTTTAATCATGCCTTAATGATTCAACCGGATCTTGTTCAGAAGCTTTTTTTGCTGGTAAATAGCCAAAAATTATACCAACAGAAGCTGCCACACCAAACGAAACAACAATGGAAATAAAAGAAATAACTGTTAGAATACCGGTGACTGAAGTTATGACGTTGGCCATAATAATTCCCAGCAAAATCCCAATCAGCCCTCCTGTAATGCTGATAAAAGTAGCTTCGGCAAGAAACTGAAGGACAATATCTTTTTTAGTGGCACCGGTGGCACGTCTTACGCCAATTTCTCTAATCCTCTCCATAACCGATGCCAACATAATGTTCATGATGCCGATACCACCAACAATCAATGAAATACCGGCAATTGCTCCTAAAACAATATTGAAAATATCTTTTGTCTTTTGCTCCTGTTTCAGTAATAGTTCAGGAATTTTAATCACATAATCTTCAACTCCCTGGTGGCGGCGGTCGAGTATTTTTTTTATTAGTTCGGAAGAGGGACTGAGCTGTCCGCTTTCCTTTACCTGGACAACAATTTTATCCAATTGGTTCTCTCCTCCTCCACTTCCCTCATCGTCCATAACCATGACACTTCCTCTTCCAAAATAAAAAACGTTTCCCCCTCCCATAGATGACTGGTTAATCAAAGATCGGTCTTTATACCTGATCAACAAAGTTTTTATGGGTGTAAAAACATTTCTGTTATAGTCGCTGATGCCAAACTCTTCGGCTTTTTCGTTCAGTTTTACACCTTCCAGGATCCCTATCACTTTCAGCCAGATGTCGCCACACTTTAAAGTTTTCCCGATAGGGTCATCTTTTGGAAATAGTTTATTCGCCACCTCTGGGCCGATTACACAAACGGGGTCGCCGTTTTCCAACTGTTGCTCACTGAATAAAACTCCTTTTTTAATTGTTTGATTAAAAACGGCGAAAAAATCCAGGGTAACACCGGATAATTCGATATTTAGTTTTTTTCCATTTCTAACAGCAAGTGTTGAATAAATTACCTCGGGGCTAACTCGTTCAACAGTTGGCAAAACCTTGAGTATATTTTGTGCATCTTTTAAAGTAAGCCCGGGTGAATATTTTTTGTTCAGAGTTTTTCCTTGCTCTTCGCTTGCCTCATCAGCTTTGGTTTTGTCGGCTTCCTTTAAAGGCAGGATAACAATATTGTTGACCCCAACCAATTTAATTTGCTCCAGAATTTCCTGGCGGGCACCATTACCAATGGCCATCATAGCAATAACAGCGGCTACACCGAAAATAATTCCAAGGGCTGTAAGGAATGAGCGGAATTTATTGATAAATACGGCTTCAAGCGATATGGATATGATTTGCAGGTATCTTTCCAAGTTATCAAGTTTTAATTGCGCTTTCCTGAAGGTTTTCCTCCTTGCTTTCGCGGGCGTTCTTTTCTGTCGTTATTATTCAATTTTAAACTGCTGTCGGCAACGGCATTGTGGTTTTCGATGTTTTCTGAAACCGTTACGGGAGCTGTCTTATACCGTTCAACCACCTCTTCAGGAAGTAAATCTAAACGCCACTTGTCAGCACCATCGGGAGGAATTAAATACACTTCATCGCCTGTTTTCAGTCCTTCGAGAATAACGATATGGCTTTCATTGCTCTTTCCGGGGATTATTTGCTGCCGCGAATTTTTCAAATACACAAAAGTTACCGTGTCGTTTGAATTAACACTTTCAATTGGCAGAAAGTTAGCAGTATCCAGAACTTCGGTAATAATCCTGTTTTTTGTTGTCATTGAAGGCCTGAGGATGGAATCATACCCATCAACTTGGATCAGCACCTGGAAAACTTTAGCATTTGAGTTTTGAAGTTGTTCGCCCATATTAGCCACCTCGAACACCTGGCCTGTAAATTTTTTTCCGGGAAAAGCATCTACTTCAATTTCTGCTTTTTGTCCTACTGCCACCTTGCTGATATCGATTTCATTAACATAAGTTATCGAGTTCATGGCAGACAAATTGGGCAGTGTAGCCACTACGCCGTCCCAGGTGCTAATTTGTGCTCCAACGCCTTGCTTTTTTCCATCCCATCCTTTTTTATAATTCACCATGCCCGACTTTGGCGCCATGATTACAAATTCGCTTTTCAATTCATAAAACTGTTCCAATTCATTCAGTGCCTTCTGAAGGTTTGCCATAACCTCTTTCATTTCGGCCTGCGACTTTTTGAATTTCAAAGTATAATTTTTCACAGCCTGGTCGTAGGTCCTGGTAGTTTGCTCGAGTGCAATCTGTGCCTGGCGTTGTGTTGCCGGTGGCTCGTAAATAGACTGATCAACAACAATCTGCTTTTCTTCAACCGCGAATTTCATATTAATCAATTCATCGCGGGCGCTTCGCAATGTCATCGTGGTATCAAGCTGGGTTTTCAGGAGTTGGGTCTGAAGTTTTTCTACTTCCAATTCCTGATCTTTAATTTTATTCTCCAAATCGCTTCTGTTCAATGTAGCAACCCATTCGCCTGAATCTACAACAGTTCCATCCGGAACAATATCGTCAATTACCAATTGATAAATCCTGGCATCGCGCAAACGGGCCTGGTTGGGGCCCATTATCTTTTCGCTGCTTCGAGCATCCAATTCACCTGTGGTTGTAACATCAATGACAAACTTTCCTGTTTGTACTTTTGTGGTAACAACGCTTGAGTTTGTTTCGTTAGGAGCTGAAAAATACCAGATAAGCGCTATGAGAAAAACGAGAGAGACAAGAAGAATGATAATATTTTTCCGTTTCATCGGTCAGAGGTATTAAAACCGTAAAAATAAGGAAAGAAAATGAAGAAGCCCAAAAGAATTTCGGATTTAGGATTAGGATTGTGGAATTTAAAAAACATCCTTTTCACGCAAAGGCCGCAGAGAATGAAAACACGCAAAGACCGCCGAGATTATGCCGAAGAATATTGTTTTTTCCTTGCGTGTGCTGTTCTTCGCTTTGCGTACTTTGCGTGAAATGATTGCCGCACTTTCTTTGCCGGCTCGCGATTGTCGCTGGTTTTTGGAGATTAGCTTTTATTCCCATTATAAACCCTATACCCCCTATAAACTTTATATACCCTATTCCCCGATTCAGGTAAATACGAAATCTGAAATTACTTTAGCAACTCGTTAATAATGTCATCAACGCCAACACGTTCAGCTTCGGCTTTGTAATTCCTTACAATTCGGTGCCTGAGGATTGGCAAGGCAATAGCCCTTACATCTTCAATATCGGGTGAATATTTCCCATTAATCGCAGCATGCGCTTTTGCACCAATGATTAAATATTGCGAAGCACGAGGGCCAGCTCCCCAGTTTAAATACTGGTTTGCCCATTCGTGGCTGCCTTTTGTACCAGGCCTGGTTTTGGTAACCAGTTTTACTGCAAAATCCATCACATTATCAGCAACCGGTATTTTTCGTAATAACTGCTGAAAATACAGGATCTCCTGTGCGTTAAGAATTTCATTTACTTGGGTTGAAGCGCCAATTGTAGTACGTTTTACAACATCAATTTCTTCTTCAAAACTTGGATAATCCAATATCAGGTTAAACATAAAACGGTCAAGCTGTGCTTCAGGAAGTGGATAGGTGCCTTCCTGCTCAATTGGGTTTTGTGTTGCCAGAACGAAAAAGGGAACGTCAAGTTTGTAATTAACACCGGCCACGGTTACTGCCTTTTCCTGCATCGCTTCAAGCAAAGCCGACTGTGTTTTTGGCGGTGTACGGTTGATTTCATCGGCTAGGATAATATTGGAAAATACGGGGCCTTTGATAAACCTGAATTTCCTGGTTTCATCGAGAATTTCCGTACCGATAATGTCGGAAGGCATCAGGTCGGGAGTAAATTGAATTCTGTTAAACGACAATCCCAACACCTGCCCGATGGTATTTACCAGCAAGGTTTTTGCCAGACCGGGAACACCAACCAGCAATACATGGCCCTGGCTAAAAATGGAAATGAGCATGTGCTTCACTACCTCATCCTGGCCTACAATTATTCTGGCAATTTCGGCTTTTAATTGTCCATATTTTTTTACAAAAGCATCAACCGCTTCAACGTCGTTGGTATAATTCATTTTATTTACTTTCAGTTATTTGAATTTGATTATTGAAAAGGAATTTTGAAGGATTTACATTTCCATCCACTTGTGGATAAAACTGCAATAATCAAATGAATCAATAATCTTAACATACGTGTCCTTCGCCTTTTCGTCAATCCATTTTCCGATTTCCTTCATCTTTTTTTCCTGCAAAGCCCACTGCTGGATTCGGGCATAATCATCGGTCATGTTGGCTTTGTGTGGCAGGGTTTTTTCTTTCAATTTCAAAATGCGGTAAGCATCCTTTTGGTCGTCAGTTTTCATCGGCACAGGATTTGAAACTTCGCCAACTTTCATTTTTTCAATTGTAAATGAAACCTGCGGATCGAGCTGATCGGCTTCAAAAGTTGTGCTGCCAGTATATTGGTTTATTAAAAGGCCATCATTGTTTTTATCGTCGCTGTCCGAGAATTTTTCAACTGCTTCATCAAACGTAATTTTGTTGTCTCTTATCAATTGAACTATACTGTCCAGTTCGTTTCGGGCTAGCAGCAAATCTTCGGGAGAAACTTTCGGAACGAGCAAAATATGGCGCACATTCACATAATCGCCCTTTCGTTCTATAAGCTGAATAATATGATAACCGGCTTCCGTTTCAACAACATTCGACACTTCGCCCTCCTTAAGTTTGAAAGCAACGGCTTCAAATTCGGGGTAAAGCTGTCCTCTTCCGTAAAAACCCAACTCGCCGCCTTTTTTCGCTGAACCAGGATCTTCTGAATATAAAATGGCCATTGTTGAGAAACTTTCGCCTGCTAATATTCTTTTTCGCAACTCGAGCAACTTCTCTTTAACAATAAGCCTTTCCTCAACACTAACAGGTGGCTTTTTGACTATTTCAGCAATAACATATTCAGTTTTTATCATTGGAATACTGTCTTCATCCAAACTTTTAAAATAAGATTTTATTTCGGAAGGGGTAACTGTAACATTATTGACAATACCGCCCTGAACTTGCTGGGCGAGCAATTGTTCAGCAATTACATCGCGCAATTCGTTTTTTATTTGAGACAAGGTTTTTCCATAATAGGCTTCCAGATTTTCCTGTGAACCGAATTGCGTGATAAACATCCCAAGCCTTCCGTTCAACTCACTTTCAACCTGGGCATCGTTTACCACAAGGCTGTCATATTCAGCCTGAACTACCATTAGTTTTTGGTATAAAATGTCTTCCAGAATGCTACACCTTAATTCCTCTTTCGAACCAATCATGGCACCTTGAGTCTGCATTTTCATGTTTAGATATTGGTTTTCAATATCAGATTCTAAAATAATGCCTTTGCCCACAACGGCTACAATCTGGTCAATCACCACTTCAGGTACATCTTCCTGCGCTTTTAGAACGAATGAATGAGTTAAACAAAATAAAATCATCAATCCTGATGAAATAGTAAATTGCGCTTTCTTTAAAAAATTCTTCATAACTGGTTCCAAATCATTCTTTAATATAAATTTCAAAATCATTGTTCTTGAGTGCCTGGTTGAAAATGTCATTCCTGACTTTTTGAATCAGCATCATTTTTCGTTTGTTGATGATAATATCGCGGATTTTATTTCTTTCAAAATCGATGGGTGAAATATCATCCTGAATTTTAAAATTAACAAATTTCAATAGATAGGTATAATCCTCGTCGGACAATTCTACTTTTCGGCGATTTTTAAGAAACAACTCCTGGTTATAGGTTTCGATAGGAATGATGTTTTGCAAATCGGTAAAACTATGCCATTTAACTGTGTCAACACTATATAATTGCGTTAAGCGGCCGGTTTTCTTTTCAAGCTGCTCCATTATTACCGAGTCGGGTTGCGCGAATAATGTTTGTATTTCCCGTTTTTCCTTGTCTTTGATTCCGTTGGAATACATAACATAAATTACTCGTGCAATGTTTTCTTTCAGTTCAAAATCACTTTGGTGCTCCCTGTAATAATTTTCAATTTCACTTTCGCTAACAACAGTATCCAACTGCTGCCTGATTAATTCAGTTTCGTAATAATAAATAATAAGCGAATTGCGATAATCTTCTAATCTTTGTTCAAGGTTCAACTGTTGCACAAGCACATTTCGCTGGGCCTGGTTTAGCATCAACTGCGATTTAATCCAATTGTTTACATAGTTTTTAACCAAAACCAGGCTGTCCTGCTGGGAAGTGTTTTCCAGCACAAGCCCTTCTATGTCTGACAGATACAGATAATCATCATACACCCTCGCCAGAATCACTTCCTGCTTATTCTTAACAAAATAAGAACAGCCGGCAAACAGCGAGAATAGTAAGATGAAAATCAGTATTTTGTTCATATTGAATTAATTCATTTGTTCGGCTTCCAAACTGGAAAGAACAACTTCATTGATAACTACCGGGTACTTTATTTTTAGGTTTTTAATCCATTCTTCTTCAAGGTATGTTTGATAGTCAGCCGTAACAAGGCCACGGGCTTCATTCAATTTTTTAGGTTCTGGAGGCAGTATCTTCCTGACTTTTACAATCACAACCAAATCTTCCACATCAGAGTTGATTTGCTGCACCTGACCGGCCTTCCACTCTACCTGGTCAACATATTTATTGCTTCCTTTTTCATAATATCCCGGATCCATTTTTACCGAACTTATGCTGTCAGCATCAAGCGCCTGGGCAATATCACCATCACTTTCATATTCGGTAATCATCACTTTCACCTTTTCAACATCTTCTTTTTTCTTGATCTGGTAAACAGTGGCATCTGCCCTCATTCCCCACATATATTTGTTTTTATTTTGGGAATAAAATTCTTCCAGCCCTGTTGTATCTTTCACGGCTTTAGCCCAAACTTTTTCGTCGGTAAGGTTGAAAAGCAAAATACCATCATGGTATTCTTCCATCAGGGTCCTGAATTCAGGATACTTCACTTCAAGCTGGCTATCTTCATAATTCAGGCAATTGTCGTTCACAAATTTTTCAAACAACTGTTCGAGGTACACATCTTTACTAATGTTTTCCTGTTTTGTTTGTTTTTCCTGCACATAAACCAGGAAATCATTTTGTGTTTTCTGCAGGTTTCCAATTTTCATAAGATTTTTGTTCATCGGTAGAACCGATTCAATACTGAAAGCCTTATTTAACACGCTGGTATCGATAGCGGCAAATACTTCGTTTTTCGATTTCAAATTAATTTTTAATTTGTCATTAATTTTAATTTTAGCAAGAATTGCTTCTTCGCTTAGCTTGGAGCGGTCGTCTTTGCTGAGTTTCTCCTTCAAGCCGGGAGCTTCCTGTTCAAAAGTGCCAGGTTGTTCGCGGCTAATTAATTTGATAATATGGTAACCATAGGTTGTTTCAACAGGTTCGGAAATATCGTTAGGGTTGAGTTTTTCAATAGCTTCCACAAATTCAGGTACAACACGATTGCAGGTAAATTTGGAAAGTTTTCCGCCATTCTTTACTGAACCTTTATCTTCTGAATACAGAACTACAGCCTCATCAAAGGTGGTGCCTTCCTGAATTTTCGCATAAATATTTTCTATTTTCTCTTTCTTCTCGGCACGTTCAGCCTCAGGCATGTCGAGTGGAGCGGCTACAAACACGTGGGCTACTTCAACAACACCCGTCGCATTTTTATTATCAGTTACTTTCACAAGGTGAAAACCAAATTTGGTACGGGTAGGTTGCGAAACTTCGCCAACCGCGGTTTCGTAAGCAGCATTTTCAAAAGGATAAACCATGTTGAAAACTGTAAAATATCCCAGATCGCCTTTATTTCCTGGCCGGGCTCGCTGCTGGTTAGGAATTTCTTCACGGTCGCGGGCTGAAGGGTCATCAGAATATTCAACTGCAGCCTGGCCGAAATCTTTTCCATTCATTATTTCACCCCTGATTTTTACAATTTTGTTATATGCAGCCAAAGTATCGGCAGGGCTGGCATTTTCGTCAACCATAATTAAAATATGGCTTGCCCTGATGTCGCGAAGTTTGCGGTTATAAGCCTGTTGCAACAATGCCTCATTAACGCTTTCGTCAACAAAATACGGCTTTGCCAATTGAGCACGGTAACCTTCAAGCTCGCTTATAAACTGCTGGCTGGTATCCATTTGCAATTCTTCAGCTTCCATTACCTTGAGCTTAAATTTGATGTACAAATCCAGGTAATCTCTCACCGAACTGCTTTCCATTCCTGCAGATTGCGAATTATTTTTTTCATACACCTGCATAAATTCGCCTACCGTTACTTTTTCGTTTCCGATAGTAACCAAGGTTTTGTCATCAATTGATTTTTGTGCAAAAACATTGTTACCACAAAGCAAAAGCATGATTACCAATGCTAAACCACTGAAAACGTACTGAACTTTTTTCATTCTAACTTTTCTTTTTGATTAATTAATTAAACTTTTCTGCTGTAATTCGGGGCTTCCCGTGTAATTGTAATATCGTGTGGGTGGCTTTCGGCAACGCCTGCAGCCGTTATTTTTATAAACTTAGCGTTTTGTAAATCGCTAATTGTGTGCGAGCCTGTGTAGCCCATTCCGGCGCGCAATCCTCCAACAATCTGGAGGATAACTTCGCCCAAGGAGCCTTTGTATGGCACCCTTCCCACAATTCCTTCAGGCACCAATTTCTTGATATCGTCTTCCGTATCCTGGAAATAGCGGTCTTTCGAGCCATCTTTCATGGCATCAACCGAACCCATTCCACGGTATGTTTTAAATTTTCTTCCGTCGTAAATAATTGTTTCTCCCGGCGACTCATCGACTCCGGCAAATAATCCACCAGCCATGATTGAATCAGCACCTGCAGCGATGGCTTTAACTATATCGCCCGTGTAACGGATTCCACCATCGGCAATTACAGGAATTCCGCTACCGCGAAGGGCTTTCGCCACATCATACACCGCCGTTAACTGGGGAACACCTACACCTGCAATTACTCGGGTTGTGCAAATAGAACCCGGGCCGATGCCTACTTTGATGCCATCAGCGCCTGCATTCATTAAATCTACAGCTGCCTCTGCTGTGGCTATATTTCCAACTATTAATTCAATTCCGGGAAACTGTTTTTTTATCAGTTTGGCCATGTCAATCACACCTTGCGAATGGCCATGGGCGGTGTCAACCACAACGGCATCAACACCCACTTCAACCAAAGCAGCAATGCGCTCAAGGGTATCGCGTCCAATTCCAACTGCAGCAGCAACTCGCAACCTGCCTTGCTCGTCTTTGCAACTATGCGGATGCGCTTTTATTTTTATTATATCCTTGTAAGTAATCAGGCCAACCAGCTTGTAATCTTTGTCAACAACCGGAAGTTTTTCAATTCTGTGAGTTTGTAAAATGGCACCGGCTTTTTCAAAATCGGTAAATTCGGTGGTAGTAATCAGGTTTTCCTTTGTCATGGCAACTGCAATCGGTTTTTTCAGGTCGCGTTCAAAACGCAGGTCACGGTTGGTAACAATGCCAACCAGTTTGTGTTTGTCATCAACCACCGGAATACCACCAATTCCATATTCTTCCATAATATCAAGCGCATCCTGCACCAAAGCATCTTCACGAAGAGTTATCGGGTCGAGAATCATACCGTTTTCGGCACGTTTTACCTTTCTGACTTCATTGGCTTGCATTTCGATGCTCATATTCTTGTGCATCACACCAATACCGCCTTCCTGCGCCATGGCAATTGCCATCTTCGATTCGGTAACCGTATCCATTGCCGCAGAAACCACCGGAATTTTCAATTTTATATTTCTTGAAAAACGGGTCGTCAGGTCAGTTTCGCGTGGAAGCACGGTAGAATGTGCCGGAACCATCAGCACATCGTCGTAAGTTAGGCCTTCACCGAGGAATTTATCGCTATCAAATGCCATGTTGTCAAAGGTTTAAAAATTGTGCAAAAGTACCAAAAATACTCAAACGGAAAGCCAAAGAAATGCAGGCATTTAGGATATTTTAACA
>DATCTB010000583.1:0-4639 GCA_036568185.1 Bacteroidales bacterium
AATATTATCAATGTATATAATGGTTTTAATAGCCATGCCTTGTAATGATGTACATGCTGCTGATGCTAATTCTGCTTCCATAGAGTTGTTGGTGCAATACCATAATCACACAAAAGATGTTGATTTATGCACCCCTTTTTGTTTTTGCCATTGTTGCCAAACACTTTCATTCCCTTCATTTTATAATGGCATATCGTCCGATGTTGAAATGCTTGCTTTGAATATTACCTTCAAAGAACCAAGGTTTTCAAATCCTTTGTCTTCCATCTGGCAGCCTCCAAAAATATAATCATTTCATTTTAGCAATTTTCCCATATCAAAGTATTGATGTGGTGCATTGTTAATAATAAGGTTTTCCATAAATAATCTATTTGTGTGAAACACCTTGAAGTTGATTTATATCCCTTAAAAAAATTCATAATATTCAAATGATAAATAGTATTATATCTTTTTCAATAAAGAATAAGGCACTAATCGGGCTGTTGACAATAGGGTTGATTATTGGCGGAATTTATTCCTTGGCCAAAGTGCCACTTGATGCCATGCCTGATATAACAAACAACCAGGTTCTGGTAATTACAACTGCACCCAATCTGGGAACAGAAGATATCGAACAATTTGTAACCTACCAAGTAGAACTGGCTGTGGCAAATCTTCCCGATGTTACTGAAATACGCAGTGTATCGAGGTTTGGGCTTTCTGTTGTTACCATTGTTTTCAAAGAAAGTGCAGGTACCTATCTTCCACGGCAGTTGGTCAGTGAAGCCCTGGCAGAAGTAAAAGAAAAAATCCCACAGGGATTTGGTGAGCCATTTATGGCGCCAATCAGCACCGGATTGGGCGAGATATATCAATACACACTTGAAGTGCAACCCGGTTATGATACCATTTATGACGATATGGAGCTACGCACCATACAGGAATGGATAGTAAAACGGCAAATGGCCATGCTGCCTGGAGTGGTGGAAGTAAACTCTTTTGGTGGAAGGGGAAAACAGTACGAAGTAGCTGTTAATCCTGACAAACTCAGGAGCATGGGGCTGGCCATTACTGATATTTTTGAAGCTCTCGAAGACAACAATCAAAATACAGGCGGAGCTTATATCGAGAAAAACTTTCAGGCCAATTTTATCAGGGGCGAAGGATTAATGAGGTCTATGGATGATATAAAAAATACCCTGGTAACTAACATTAATGGGCAACCCATTTTTATTAGGGATGTTGCAGAAGTGAAATACGGAAGTTTTGTCCGTTATGGTGCTTTTACCAAAGATGGAAAGGGCGAGGCTGTTGGCGGTATTGTAATGATGTTGAAGGGCGAAAACTCAAATGATGTGATTAAAGATGTTAAAGAGCGGATGGCTTTAATACAAAAATCATTGCCCGATGGTGTTGTAATAAAACCTTTTCTCGACCGCAGCAAACTGATTAAAAGCACCACCTCCACGGTTGCAGAAAACCTGTCGTTGGGTGCGCTGATTGTCATTTTTGTCCTCGTAATATTCCTTGGAAATTTAAGGGGCGGATTAATCGTGGCATCGACTATCCCTTTGGCGATGCTGTTTGCTTTTATTATGATGAACCTTTTTGGGGTATGGGCAAACCTGATGAGTTTGGGGGCGCTCGACTTCGGGATATTGGTTGATGGTGCGGTTATTATCGTTGAAAGTATGATTTTCTACCTACACCGAAAAAACCTGATTGGAACAAAGCTCGACCAGACAAAACGAAATGAAATTGCTTATAGTTCGGCTAGCAAAATGATGAACTCAGCATTTTTCGGGCAGTTGATTATTTTGATTGTCTTTATACCCGTTTTAGCTTTACAAGGGGTTGAAGGCAAAATGTTCATCCCAATGGCCATGACTTTTGGCTTTGCCGTTTTGGGTGTGGTGATTTTATGCCTTACCTACATTCCAATGATGGCAGCCCTATTTCTTCAACCACCAAAAACAGATAAAAAATCCTGGGGCGATAAAATTATTGGAAAACTTGAAAAAATTTACACTCCCATACTTGGATGGTCGCTCAAAAGAAGTTGGATAGTAATCACCATAGCCTTTGTGCTTTTGATTTCCGGCGGTTTTATGTTTACACGGATGGGGGCTGAATTTATCCCAAAACTTGATGAGGGCGATTTTGCTTTTCAGGCATTTTTAAAGCCGGGAACTTCATTAAGCGAGGTAACAAAAACTTCCACCCGGCTGGAACAAATTGTCTTGGAAAACTTTCCTGATGAAGTAGAAAGTATTCAAAGCAGGATAGGCGTGGCAGATTTACCCATGGACCCAATGCCTTTAGACATTGCAGATATATTTGTGATATTGACACCACAGGATGAATGGACACAAGCCGAATCGAAAGCCGAGTTAATTGAAAAAGTTAAAGAAAAAGTAAGTGTTTTGCCGGGTATAAATTTTGAATTTACCCAGCCAGTTGAAATGCGTTTCAATGAATTGCTGACTGGAATCCGTGAAGATGTTGCCGTTAAACTTTATGGCGATGATTTGGATATCCTGGCTGCCAAAGCCGCTGAAATTGCCGGGCTGGTTTCCGGTATTGATGGTGTGGCGGGTGTAAAAGCGGAGGCTACAAGTGGTTTGCCCCAGATTACCGTTCGTTACGACCGCAACAAGCTTGGGCGTTACAACCTGAAAATTAAAGAACTCAATACGATTGTTGAGTCCGCTTTTAGTGGTGGCGTTGCCGGAAGCATTTACGAAGGCGAGCGGATGTTTGACCTTGTAGTGCGTTTAGACGAGAAACACCGCACCAATATTGAAGACATCAGGAATTTGTTTGTTAATCTTCCCGATGGTAATCAGATTCCTTTAAAAGAAGTAGCTGAAATAAGTTACCAGCCGGGGCCAATGCAAATTAGCCGTGATAATACCAACCGAAGGACTTATGTTGGGATTAATGTTTCTGGCAGGGATGTGAAATCGCTTGTAGAGGAAATCCAATCTGTTTTAGATGAAAAACTGGAACTGCCAACGGGCTATTATATCAGGTATGGCGGTGCTTTTGAGAATTTGGAACGGGCATCAAAACGATTGACCCTTGTAGTTCCGCTTGCTTTGGCGTTAATTTTTATGCTGGTATTTTTTGCCGTGAAATCGTTCAAACAAACTTTAATGATTTATGTAGCCATACCCTTTGCTGCTGTTGGTGGTATATTTTCTCTCTATTTACGGGATATGCCTTTTAGTATTTCTGCCGGGGTTGGGTTTATCGTCCTGTTCGGCGTTGCGGTACTTAATGGCTTGGTATTGATTAGCGGGTTTAATGAATTAAAAGAAGCAGGCAAACTTCATATAAACGACATCATTAAAAAGGGTTCAATCCGGCGTATCCGACCAATTTTATTGACCGCATCAACCGATATTTTGGGCTTTTTACCAATGGCTATATCTACGTCAGCAGGTGCCGAAGTACAACGCCCTTTGGCAACTGTGGTTATTGGTGGGATGCTCACATCAACTTTGCTTACCCTTATTGTGCTGCCTATTCTCTATAAGTTTGTTGAATCAGGAGTTAAAAAAATAAAGCTGCCTAAACCTGCAATGGGTGTATTTTCTATCCTTTTTATAATTGCAGGTTTGGGGATTTCAGGAAATGCCAATGCCCAGGATTCTTCTTTAACATTGCCTCAGGCTATTGAAAGAGCAGTTGAAAATTACCCCGCATTGAAAGCAGCAAGCTTAGAAGTGGAAAAGCAAAAAGCACTTAAAGCTACGGCTTATGAATTTGGTACCACCTCAGTCTATACAAGTAAAGAAGAAGTTGGGAACGGTGTTCCCGGTATTCAGAACAAGTTTGGGATTTTACAGTCGGATATCGATGTTCTTGGTATTCCTGCAAAAAGCGGTTTGGCAAATTCCCGTACACGACAGGCTGTTTCGGGGCAGAACCTTACCGAATATTCTGTTACCCGTGATGTTAGCATCGCGTGGTACAATGCGGTACATGCCAAACAACAATGGCAGCTTTTTAAAGAACTTGATACTTTATATTCCGACTTTCAGAAAGCGGCTGAATTGAGGTACAAAACACAAGCAAGCTCTAAAATCGAATATCTTTCTGCCTCAGTTAAGTACAAGGAGTTACAGGTAAATTTAAAGAAAGCTGAAAGCAACTATTTAGCAAGCCTGCAAATTCTGAATCAATATATGCAATATACAGATGCGAAAGATGTTAGCATTGAGGATTTGGGGCAGTATGTTTTCGACATAGTTTCAATAAGTGATTCTTTGAGCGAGAGTCCTATCCTGGGCTACTACTCTTCCGGGATTGATGTTGCGGAATCGGCATGGAAAGCGGAAAAAGCCAATTTACTGCCTAAGTTAGCTTTGGGTTATAAGTGGCAATCGGTTGACGGCATTTCAGGGTTTTATGGTTGGGAAGCTGGTATTTCTATGCCATTGGCATTCTTTTCACAATCGGGAAAAACAAAAGCTTCACAATTCGATTACCAAATTGCCAACCAGCAATATGAGCAAAAAGAACTCGAAATAATAGCCGGGTACAATCAGCAAATTAGCCGCTACCTTACTTTGCGGCAGGTAATAGACTATTATAATAATGAAGCATTGCCTTTGGCAGATGAACAAATTCAGGCTTCCAATCTGGCGTACCGCCT
>DATCTB010000584.1:0-2629 GCA_036568185.1 Bacteroidales bacterium
CATCTTTGCAATTTCCTTGCGGTTTGCATCATAAAAACTTACAGTGGTTGAAAAGCCAGGTTTGATGGCAACTTCATCCCCGGTTTTATCCACAACAATTCCTTTGTAATAAACCGTTTGCCCCGGCCGGTAAATAGCACGGTCGGTGAAAAAATAGGTTTGTGTTGTCGTGTGGTTTGATTTGTTGCTTTTATAAACATTCATGTAGCCGGCAGAATTGAGCCTGTCGCCATTTTTTTCAAGCACCAAAGTCAGCGAATTACGGGTTTGGTCAGTTAGGTTGTCAACGCTTGTATAACCTTCGGCATCAGTTACATAAATCCCCAGTTTGTTGATTAGGTAACTCCTTACCCGTGAATCATATTTCCTTTCATAAGTAGTTATATTTACCTCTGAAACTGCATTTCCGCTTTCGCGATCAAGCACAAAAATTTCAAGTGAACCGCTTTGCTTATTGTTGTTGGTGAGGTAACTCAATTCAGTAACCCATATTGAATTATATTCCAGGTCAGATTCATTGCTGAAGCCGGCTTCGCTGGAAGCAAAAACTACGTAATAACCAAGCGGCAGGGCGGGTAATATTATCTCAGTAGCGTGCATTTGGTGATCCCTAGTGTCGGGCAATTCCTGTGAGAACTCCTTGAAAGCAAATGAGTTCAGGTAGCTTTTAACCACATCGCTTTCATTCTGATTAACCCTTTTTTCCATATCCTGCTGCGGATCTATTTTTATAATTTTGAAATAAACCTTAGTTGTATTTCTGAAATTCAAATAAGCTAAAATGGGTTTATCGGGAAGGCCTGCTGAATTTATCTGGAAACCAAAATCAGCTTCCCTGATAGTATTTAATAAATTTCGGCATGCGGCAGTTTCATTCGCATTTGGAAAAGATTGAATGGCCTTTTCGCAAATTTCTTCAGCTTTGTTCAGCCACCAACGGTTTTCATCACCTTTTAAAGGTTCGTATTTATAGCCAAATGATTGGTATTGTGAGGCAAGCCTGAAAGCAATTCTTACGTAAACCGAATCATTTTCATATTTGTTGTATAAATTTTCCAGCGCTACAGCGTACAGGCTATCATTAGTTTCGTTTGAAATAACCTGGTTTCTTACAAAATCAAGCCTTTTTAAATCAAGATCAACAAGTGAAGTTGAATTTTTAATAGTTGAATGAAAAGCCAGCAACTGCTGATAAATGCGCATAGCCTGGTATTGGTAGGAAAGGCTGTCGGCGGCAGGTAATTCTATATTTACAAACTCATTAATCGGGCTGAACAATTGAGCAGCGGGAATATTGAATTTTCCACCAACATCAGCTAAACCAGCATCAGATGAGGAAAAATAATCAAGAGCCCGGTTGGCAAGCAAGTCGTAGAGAGAAGGCCAGAGTGTAAACCCTGATTTTTGAGTATTTATCAAAATGGCACTGAAGTCGGGAAGCGGAACTGCCTCCAGCGCTTCCTGGTCGCTCATCGAAGCGAGATACAATTCCGTAATGGTTTTATTCAGTTTTACTGCGTCCCAGGTATGAATATCTTCGTTTTCAATACCTTCCACGGCAGTCCGGCTATTAATCAACCAGCGGTTCTGTGTATAATAACGGTAATACAATTCAGCCAAAAGCGACTGAATGATTTGCTTTTCAACCCCAGCAGCGGTTGCTAATTCTACCTGAAAAGAATTGATGGCACCCACCAGGTGATCTTCCTGATACTGTCCTTGAAGACTCGCACGGTAAATCAGCGCTTTGATATATTGCGGCTCATTGGCTTCCGCTTTTGCTTCATTAAAAATTTTATCAACCACCTGTATAGCCGAACGGGGAAGCCCTTGCTGTGCAAGCGTGTCAACCTGTTTCCATTCATTGCTGTAATCTTTATTGTCTTGAGGTTTCATTAAAAATGAAGTTATTAGGATGCCTAAAAAAAGTAAAACGGAATAAAAAAAGATTCTTTTCATGCTGATATGATTAATCGGTTTTGGTTTAATGAACAAATATAGTGCCTTGTTGAAACCCGTGTAAATAAGGAAAAAACTACTCGCCCTTTTTCTTTTTAACTTCTTCAATGAAAGGGTGTTTCAAGCCTTCATATTCTATTAGTTCCATTTTTACTGAACCTACAATAATCTTCGATTCGGCAAAAATGGGGATTTTATTTTCATCGTCGGTAATCCAAACCGACATGCTGTATTGGTCGGAAAACACATTTCCGGTTACCAGTTTCGGTGCAACTTTGAAACATGGAATTTTTCCCCAGCGTGTATCAACCAAGCCTTTTGATACAAATTTCAAAACAGAATGATATACTGAATCGTCGAGGAAAAAACTGATATAATAGAGGCTATCTTCATTAAAAACATCAAGGCTAAGCGTACGCAAATAATATACCGACGAAATAATGTCGTGCACATCAGCCGGAATATTACTGGTGTCTCTCGTGCTTATTGCTACCAGATCTTTTCGGTTAAAATCCACTTCATCCTCAAAATGAAAATTACCCTCGTTGGTGTGCCTGATAAATTTTTTAGGAAGTAAAGTTTGTTTAACAACATACGAATCGAACCTGTCACGAACTTTGAAAAACCAGTCAAAAAAACCTTTGGTACTGCCGGTTCCAATTAAGTGGAA
>DATCTB010000585.1:0-5961 GCA_036568185.1 Bacteroidales bacterium
CTTAAAAGTGTTATACGAACCGGCTGCTGAATTGATTTCAGCATAGGCTTTACTCCTCATATCGCCTGTTTTCATGTTGATGCTGGCACCAAATGAGGCAGCGCCGTTGGTGGATGTTCCCACTCCCCTTTGCACCTGTACATCATCCAGTGATGAAGCCAGGTCAGGTAAATCAACAAAATAAACCGCCTGCGATTCGGGATCGTTCACGGGAACTCCATTTAAGGTAACATTTATTCCCGTTAGGTTAGTCCCGCGAATTCTGATTCCGGTATAACCAACACCTGCACCCGCATCTGAAGTTACCACGGTAGAGGGTAAAGATTGCAGGATATAAGGCAAATCCTTCCCGGTATTTTTCTCCTCAATCTGCTGTTCATCCATTATTCCATAAGTTGTTGGAGAATTTCCGCCAGCGCGGATGGCTGATACAATTACTTCATCGCTGAGGTAAACTTGTGGAATTAGCTTAATGTTAAGATTTATATCAGAATCGACAGTTACTATCTCTTCAAAATTTTCGTACCCAATGTAGCTTATTAATAAGGAGTAAGTTCCGGGTTTCAAATTTTTTAAAATAAAATTTCCTTTAATATCTGAACTTGTTGCCAGATAAGAATCCTTCACAACAACGTTGGCTCCGGTAAGCACTTCCTGTTTATCAGCGCTTATTATTTTTCCTGAAATTGAAAATTGTGCCTGTATAAACCCAGGCAAAATGAACAGAATAATTAAAAAAAGGTAGATTTTAGTTTTCATTTACTATTGATTTTTAATGAATTTGAAATCAACAGCGGCAATCTTAAAATGGCTTTTTGTGTACTCTTTTCCCTTCGCCGGCATTACCCGGATCAGGTTCAGAGGGTATGATCTCAGCCCTTAATTGTTAAGGCACCCCTATTGGTATTGACGGCAAAGATAAGAAATATGCTTATAAGTTTTTTTTAGATTTTAATTCGATTCAATGATTACTTTTGTAAAAAAGCAAAAACAAAACCAATGAAGATAGCAATCATAAACGGCCCGAACCTGAACCTTACAGGTAAACGTGAAACCAAAATTTATGGCAATAAAACTTTTGAAGAATTTCTAAATGAACTTAGACAGGAATTTACCCATGATTTTATAAGCTATTTTCAATCGAATGTGGAAGGCGAAATCATTAATTTTTTACACGATGCAAACCAACATGTAGATGCCGTCATTCTCAATGCGGGGGCTTATACTCATACTTCTGTGGCTATTGGCGATGCTGTGAAAGCAATTGATATTCCGGTGGTTGAAGTTCATTTATCAAATATTTATTCCCGTGAGGAATTTAGGCATGTTTCATTCGTAACACCTAATTGTGAAGGAATTATCTCCGGTTTCGGCCTGGATTCGTATTTCCTGGCAATGAATTATTTTAAAAGGAAATTTAGCTGAAATCTTCCGTGTTCAAATCGGTAAACTTCTTTTTTCCAAGAAGATAATGGTCGAAAACGATATTTCGCTGATAAAGTTTCGAAACATAGTTTTGTTTAAGTTGCTTCCTTTTCTTCCTTAACTTCCCTATGTTTTTATAGAAATAAAGGTGTGCTTCAATAACAGCTACAAAATCGTTGAAACCTCCTTCAAGCAAGAATTTAAAAGCTGCAACACCATCCAGCAAAAACCGCGTTAGGAAAATCCGTTTTAGATATTTGGAAGGCAGGTTTTTATAAAGAAGTGAAAAATTATTCCTGAAATTGAGATAGGTCTTCTGTGCCGAGCGTTTGGGCAAGGTTCCACCTCCAACATGAAAAACTTTAGAAGATGGGCAAACCATGATTTTATAGCCTTCATTTTTCAGGCGCCAGCATAAATCTATTTCTTCCATGTGGGCAAAAAAATCGTCGTCTAAACCACCAGCTTCGTGATAATATTTTGCTTTTATAAACAGGCACGCACCCGTAGCCCAAAACACTTCAATGGGATCGTCATATTGTCCTTCGTCTTTTTCAATCGATTGAAAAACCCTTCCCCTGCAAAAAGGATAACCGAAGCGATCGATAAATCCACCGCTGGCGCCGGCATATTCAAACTCATCCTGGTTGTAGTAGGAAAGAATTTTAGGCTGACAGGCAGCTATTAATTCATCCTTTTCCATCAACTCAATTACAGGTTTTATCCAGTTTTTGGTAACTTCAATATCTGAATTCAGCAAAACGTAATAGTCCGCTTCAATTTGCCTCAAAGCTAAATTATATCCTGAAGCAAAGCCGCCATTATATTTATTCTCGATAAGTTTTACCTGTGGAAATTTTTCACGCAAAACGTCAACTGAGCCGTCAAGGGAATTGTTGTCAGCTACCCAAATTTCAGCTTCATTGCCTGAAAGATCAATAACATTAGGAAGGAATTTTTCGAGAAATGCCTTCCCATTATAGTTTAGTATTACAACGGCTACTTTTTTCAATATCCTGGCTCCTCTTCGTTATATTTCCAACGGCGATGCGACCAAAGCCAGTTGTCGGGGTTTGTAAGAATTGATTTTTCCAGTAAGTGAATATACTTATTTGTTATTTCAAACTGCCTGGTAGCTTTTGCGTGTTCAGCAATCATTTTTACATCAACAACGTAAAACCCGCGTTTCTGACGTTGTATATCCAGGTATATAACAGTATAATTCAGCGCTCTGGCAATTTTTTCCATTCCAATATAAAAAGGAGTTTTTTGGTTTAGAAAATTAGTCCAATAATTAATTTCCGTCCTGGCTGGCGATTGGTCTGCCAACATGAACACAGCAAGCAGTTCATCACGCAAATCTGCCAGAATGCGGTAAGTTTTTTTATAGTCAATCATCAAAGTCCCTTTGAATTTTTGCCTTTGATTAATCATATAATTATTAAAGAATTTATCCGAAAGCGGTTTATAAATCGCCGTAGCATTATGCTCTAAAAACATAGCAATCCTGTTTCCGGTCCATTCCCAATTCCCACAATGCCCTAGCGAAATTATCACGCTCCTTTTTTCTTTATATAATTTTTCAAAAATACTCGTATCGTTGATTTTAACCCGCTTGATTAATTCCTCTTCACTTAATTTCTGCGACTTTATCAGTTCAACAATCAAGTCAGCCAAATTACGATAAAATTGAGCTACAATTTTGTTTATTTCAGCAGAATCTTTTTCTGGGAATGAATTTCTGATATTTTTATAAACGGTTTCTTTACGGTAGTTAACAATTCTACTCATAAAAAAAGCAAGGAAATCGGAAAACAAATACAAAACCCAAAATGGTAAAGAAGACAAAACGTTGAGCAATAATTTCAGAATAGTATTTCTCAGTGTCATATCCAATTTTCTGGAAAAATGCAAAAATAATTTATTTGGATAATTGCCGAATGGGTATTTAAGTAAGATCAGTTTATACTTGTTTTTAGAATTATATAAGAAATAAGGTGTGTAGAATATTAAGGTATTAATAGTCAGAATGTATCGTCATTATCCGTATATGATGATTGAATTTTTGATTTAGCTTATTACCTCAAACCTTTTTTATCTCGGATACAAGTAGTAAGTATCTACGTTGCTGCCCCATGTTGGAGGCATCACAGCATCATCAACCGACTGAAAGCCCCAGGTACGCTGGAAAATAGACCGCTGCCATGTATAATTTTGCAGTTCGCCCACCGCATTTGAGTGGATTAACTGGAAATCGTTGGTGGCAACTTCATGTGTATAAAAAACGAAAACAACATCGCGCTGGCTGCCCATGCTATAGTAATGCCAAATAGTATAAGGATAAGCAGATGGTTCGGTATAACTTTCCGAAATTGTGTTTGGTTGGCCATATTGCAGGTAAATTCGTCCCCGGTCGCTTTTATATCCTGGTATTGAAACGGTTTTAAAATTAAAATTAGCCTGGTCAACACGTGCTTTATAATCTTTCCAGGCACCTTCAGGGTTATTGGGATCACGTTGCACCCAGAACCCCAGAAAATATTCACGAAGTGTTTCCATATCAGCACTCCTGAGATTGCCTTTTACAAAAGTTTTTTCCGCTTGTGTTGAAATGGATTCTAAATACTCAATGTACTGAACCAGAGTATCTCTTGATGTAAAGGCCGATACAAACGAATCTTTGGCGTCAATGGCTTCCATGTTGACTACATAATTATCTGTAATGGAATTATACCGTTGAAAGAAAATTTCTTTCATGGCAACCAATTCATTATTCCTGTTGCGTGCCTCAAGCACCAACAAATAGTTTCCACTGGGAAGTTTCGAAATGTCAATCGAGTTAAGCAAAATATTTACACCCGAAGAATTTGTTTTTTTTATAGAAGAATAAGCATCCAGTTTGTTGTCAACCTCAAAAGGCCTGATATAATAGCTCAGCAGAAACTGACCATTATCAAAAGCAATATTACTGTTGTACAATTCAGCATAAAATGAAAGAACTGACACTTGTTCAGGGTAATAGTTAAAAACATAAGGAATCAGTTCATAACCATTTTTAACCATCTTATTGTTGACGCTGTCTTTGGTGAACTTTTGAAGCAACTCGATGTCAGAGAAACTCAGCGAGTCGGCTCTGAAATCAATTGTGAATTCAGTAAAATTAATCGTCGGATTATCAGTACTGTTTTTATCATTTAGCAGAAGTTCCAATTGGTAGGTCCCATTAGGCAAAGCGTATCGTTCAACATTCAGGTAATTGAAATTATTTTTAAGCGTATCTTTCAATTTTGGCCCTGACAACTCAAATTTATCGTAATTAACAATGCTGTCATTCATTCTGAATATCATTTGAACTTCAACGGTTCCCTGGTATAAACTGTCTGAAACCGATACCTGCACAATACTATTACCACTAATGGCAAGATAGGTTTCGATATAGGGCTGGTTGACAGGAGTGTTAAAAACTGAGTAAGAAAGATAAGCCCTGATTGGATTTGCTGATGTTACTACCGTAAAAAAAACAGTAATAAGAAGAAAAAAAGTTTTTAGTTTCATGGTTGCGATTTTTATAATAGACAAATTTACTCATTAAAAATATGTATATCAAGATTTTTTTTTAAAGAAAAAGATAAAGAAATAATCGGAAATACAAAGAAAAAACCCTTGAAATTACAAGGGTTTTAAATTGAAATGCGGAGAATGAGGGATTCGAACCCTCGGATCCCTTGCGGGATCAACGGTTTTCGAGACCGCCCCAATCGACCACTCTGGCAACTCTCCGTCGGCAAAAGTACAAAGGTTTTGCTTTTTACAAAGATGTTTTTTTACAATAAACATCATTAAAGAAAAACCCCTCTAAATCATCGATTTAAAGGGGTTTTGGCGGAGAGTGAGGGATTCGAACCCCCGGACCCTTGCAGGTCAACGGTTTTCAAGACCGCCGCGTTCGACCACTCTGCCAACTCTCCGGCGGCAAAAGTACTATTTTTTACTTTTTTTAAAACAATGCGATGATTTTTTTTCGAAAAAACTTTTTTAGTGGTTAATTTTCGGGTTTAATGTTTTCTATTTCTATTTTTTACGTAGCGATATTTAGGTTTTCAGGTAAAATAACATAATGATTTAACTACCTTTTTAAGTAGTTATAACCTTACCATTCACCTCTCTTTTATAAAAATTTAATAAAACATATCTTCGCAAACTATCTGCTATTGAGAGATTTCGGATACTAACAATAAACAAAATGAAAATTTACCGATTCATTCAATAAACAAAAAATGTTAAATTCTGTAATAAAATATCTATTAATTGTGTGTTTTTATTAGATAATTTTGCGTACAATCAACAATAAACGAACAAACTGATACAATTTTAAATTTACAAATATGAAAAAACAATTTACGCTTTTACTGGTAATTTTAATTTCGGCATTTTCAATAAATGCCCAAATCTACGTTAACGCCGCGGCGACTGGAAACAATGATGGCACAACTTGGGCGGATGCATACACTAACCTGCAACTTGCATTGGCAGATC
>DATCTB010000586.1:0-6963 GCA_036568185.1 Bacteroidales bacterium
CGATAAAGATTTTAGCAGTGGGACGGCTAGTCGCGTTTCTGTATTGTTCTATTATGATTTTTAGGTGGGTAGTTTGAGTATCTTTGAATAGATAAAATTCGATTAAAACCAAATTTAATTTTAGCAATGAAAACTATTGGCTATAGCCGTAACCCATTGAAAAAGCTGGCCAGGATAATTCTGTTTTCTCTTTTAACCATTATTGTGCTTCTGTCTGCCGGCATAGGTTTATTACATTATTATAAAGATGATATTGCTAAAAAATTAGTGCTGGACTTAAATAGCATGCAGCAAGGCGAAATTAATATTTCTGAAGTTTCAATCAATTTGACGAAACATTTCCCCAGCCTTTCATTGCAATTAGATAGCGTGGTTTATTTTGAAAAAAAACAAGAAACCCAGCCGATTTTGAAAATTGATGTTTTGTATGTGGCGATTAATTTGCTTGATTTGGCAAAAGGGAAGTTTAATGTTTTTAAAATTAGCCTCGAAAATGCGGATGTTGATTTGGTAAAACTGGCTGATGGAAGTTTTAATTTGATGAATGCCATTCATCCTTCGAAAAAAGACGGTTCTATAAAAGAGGCTGATACAGCAGGTTTCTGGAATTCACCCGAGTTGTCAATTAAAGTGAAACACCTTGATTTGAAAAATATTACAATCAGTTACCACGAAATTGCAGAAGGCATCGATGCTTCCATTTTTATTAAAAATATTAAAGCTAGAGTTGGTTACGAGAAAGAAATAATACAATTGAAATTAAACTCGGAACTTGAAGTACTCGATTATTCGCCGTTTAAAAATTATCATTTCGGAAATAATTTAATTGAAATCCAGGCTGATTTATCTTACGATATGAAAAGCCAGTTGCTAACCATACAACCCAGTTCGCTGGCTTGGAATAAGGCAATTTTTGATGCAAAAGGCACCATTGAATTGAAAGACAAGGGTTGGATTGATTTGAACCTGGATGGTTCCACCCACCAATTCAGTTTTCTCAATTTGTTCCTTACTGAAATAGGCATTAAAAATATTCAGGAAGGGGAGTTATCGGTTAACGGGAGCATTATAGGCGATTTGCATGCTGGCATTCCGAATACAAGTATTCATTTCAAATTGAAAAACCTGAAAGTTGGAATTCCAGGCACAGATGAATTTGTTGAAAAAGCCAATATTGAAGGAAATTTTTCTTCTGGAACAAAAAAAGATTTTTCCAAAGCACATGTGCAAATCGATACTTTGAGCGCTGAATTGCCGGGAGGAAATATTGCCGCTTCAATGAAAATGAAGGATTTTATCAATCCTGAAATTGATTTATTATTTGAGCTTAAAGCCAGGCTCAATGGGCTTGATAAAGTTTTCAAAATAAACCTGGTTGACAGCCTGGGGGGAAAAATTGCAGTCCGCAGCAGAATAAAAGGTGTTTATGATGCTGATTCGCTGGAAACTTTCCTGGGAACTTCTGATATAAATGTGTTGTTTGACAGTGTTTCTTTTTCCATACCAAAAGTGATGTATGTCAATATGTTAAACGGAAAAATGAATACAAAATCAGATACAACGCGTATTGATTCTCTGGTTTTTAAAACAGGCGATACCGATATTAACATCAATGGAAAAATTGATAATTTGCTGTATTTGTTTTTAAATAAAGAAAAAAATATAGTTGCAGATTTGAGGATTGACGCACCACTTTACGACCTGCCGCAGTTTTTGGCATATTATCCAAAAGCCGGTAAGGGTTTTCCTTATAAAATAAAAGATATCCACCTCGATTTGGATGTTAGTACTACTACAACTGAGTTGCTCCATTCAGAGCGGACTCCTGAAATTGAGTTTATTATCAAACACCTGGATGCTACTGTGATTGATTTTTTGGCGCCCGTAACCATTTCTCAAGGCTTATTTAAATTGGGAAGCAAAGATGAAGGTTTGTTGCTTCAATTTGAAAACTTCAAACTGCAAATGGAAGGAGCAGATTTATCAACGGATGTGGAATATTTTTCAATCGGTTTGGATAGTTCTTTTGTGAATATAGATTTAGTTGCCACAAAATTAAATCCAGCTAAAGTGCTTTATTATCAAAGCAAAGAAAAGTATCCTGAAATGCTGGATGGAATTTTTAATGGTGCTTTTTCTCTTTTGCTTAACCTTTCAAGCGACACTTCTACCTTCAAAAATATTAGCTTGTTTGATGCTAACTTCACCTATTATCTGAGCCACGATACCATCAATATGGATTCGATGGACTTTAGGGCTAGGTCAGTTCAGTACAATCTTGAAGAAAATGCAAATCCATTGGCAACGCTTTCAGCAACTTGCGAGCTAACAGCCGAACGTTTCAAGGCGAGTGGCTATTCCTTTAAAAATATAGAACTTGACTTGGTTTCCCGCAAAGGTGATTTTAGAATTGATTTGAAAAAAATTAATTTCTTTGATGAAAATGGCGTTGGGCATTTTGAGTTTGCGCCTTTCGCTGAAAGTCCAACCTATAAGCTCAATTATTCGGTTAACCAGTTTGATATCCAGCCTTTAACTGCCCATTTTATGAAAGACACTTTGATTGGTGGCAAGGCTGATTTCAACATAAATGTTACCATGCATGGAAACAAATGGGGCAATGCCGTTAGCAATTTGGATGGGGAAATTAATTTTTATGGAAAAAACCTCACCTTGTACGGCTATAATGTGGATAATTTGGTTGGGAAATTAAAAAAGAGCCAGAATTTTAACCTGATTGATTTGGGGGCTGTTTTGCTGGCAGGGCCCGTGGGCATTGCTATTACAAAAGGCAGCGAATATACCAGCCTGCTTATCAACAGGTCGGATGCTGTCTCTAAAATTGATGAATGTATTTCAGATTGGACCATTCAAAATGGTATCCTCACAGCCAAAGATGTTGCATTTACTACCGAAAAAAACAGGATTGCGGCTGAAGGAATGTTAAACTTAACTTCTGACAGCCTGAATGTTACAATTGCGGTGCTGAACAAAAAAGGATGCAGCGTGATGAGCCAGAAACTGCACGGGAAAATAGAACATCCAAAAATTAGCACCATGAAAGTAGCGCAATCATTTATCCAGCCGGTAATCAATTTGGTTGACGTGCATGCCATGTTTTTTTGTACCCCGTTTTATACCGGCACGCTTGCCCAGCCTGAAAGGAAAGAAAAACATGATGAATAGTTTATCGATTATTAAGCTAAGGATGAGCCAAAACAAATAAAAGAAAAAACTATTTTTGCGTTTGAAAAAACAGAGCCAATGCGCCCTTCCAAAACGATTACTAACCTTATTTTACACCTTCACCCGGCTTCTATTCCCACCGATGTTTTGAAGTTTAACAGAACTTTTGGTCTTGGCGGTATAGCAGCTTTGTTACTGGTTATCCAGGTGGTTACTGGTTTAATGCTACGGTTTTACTATGTTCCTTATCCGGGCGAAGCCTATAACTCGGTGCTCTCGATTATGTATGAAGTGAGTTTTGGTTCGCTTATCAGGAATATGCACTACTGGAGCGCCGCCTTGATGTTGGTTGTGGTTATTCTTCACTTGTTCCGCACATTTTATACAGAAGCATTTCACGGTGCCAGGCACAACAACTGGCTGATTGGGCTTGGCTTGCTCATCCTTGTCATTTTCAGCAATTTCACCGGTTACCTTTTGCCCTGGGACCAATTGGCTTATTGGGCGATAACAGTCAGCACAAGCATGATTGGCTATTTTCCTGTGGTTGGAGAATGGATTGCCGAATCAATCAAAGGCGGGCAGGAAATCACCGGGTCAGCGCTGATTAACTTTTACACTTTGCATACCGGCGTTTTTCCAGCAGCCATCGTTATTTTAATGTCCTATCATTTCTGGAAAGTTAGAAAAGCTGGCGGAGTGGTTGTCCCTGCTGATGTACAAAAGAAATTCGTTCCAACTATTCCCAACCTTGTTCAACGTGAATTTGTTGTTGCTTTGGTTTCGCTTGCCGTAATTATTTTGCTGAGTATCTTTTTCAATGCACCTTTAAAAGAAATTGCAAATCCTGCATTCAGCCCCAATCCAGCCAAAGCACCCTGGTATTTTATGGGAATCCAGGAATTGGTCATGCACTTTCATCCTCTACTGGCTGTTTATGTTATCCCTATTATATTGCTGACAGGTTTGGTTTGGATACCTTATTTTAATTATACAGAAGATTATTCAGGAAAATGGTTTGCTACCGCGAAGGGAAAAAAATTGGTTGTGAATGCAGCCTTTATTGCATTAATAGTTGTCCCATTACTTGTAATTATTGATGAATACTGGAATCCATTTTCAGAATTGCCAGCCTTGGTTGGAAACGGCTTGATTCCTTTTCTTATCGTTGCTGCCCTTTTTGGATTCTATTATTATATTTTAAAAATAAAAATCAAAGCAAACAAAAACGAAACCGTGCAGGCAATGTTTACCTTATTGGCTGTTTCAATGATAATACTGACTTTGATAGGAGTGTTTTTTAGAGGCGAAGGAATGAGGCTGATGTTTTATTTTGGTTAAAAGAGAATTCGAAAATTTGAAGATTTGATAATTTGAAAATGATTCAAGAAGAGTGAACTAATTGTAAAATGAAATCATAATTTAAGAAAAATCCCAAATGCTCTTGTTCCCTCCCCTTGGGGGAGGGTTAGGGTGGGGTAACCTAAAAGCCTATAGCCTAAATAGCTTTATGAAAGAAAAAGTAAACCGTAAAACCTTCCTCACCCGCCTCTGGATAGGGCTGGGAGCACTGGCTGCTGTTCAGTTGGGTGGTATTTCTTTCTTTTATTTTGGTAAAAAAAGTGAAGAAAAAGCTTCTGAAGAGATGTTGTTTTCAACTATCGGAAAAGTGGAAGACTATAAGCCTGGTTCGGTAACACCTTTCAGAAATGGGCGTTTTTATCTGGTTCGCTACCCCAATGGCGGCTTTCTCGCCCTCTCGTTGACCTGTACTCATCTCGGCTGTTCAATTTCTTATGAAAGCGACAAAAACGAATTTATTTGCCCATGTCACTCTTCAGTGTTCGATATTTATGGAGATGTGGTCAACCCACCTGCGCCGAGAACGCTTGATATGCTTCCCATCCAAATAATAAATGGAAATTTGCAGGTAGCTGTTGGCGATAAAATACACCGTAAAAAGTTTGAAGAATCACAATTAGTTTATGCCTAAAAGGAAAAAAAATCAAACTTTTATAAATTCCAAAAATCAAAATTCAAATGACAAATAAACTCCTAAAACATAAAATTCAAATTCAAAAACTATTTTGGGTTTGGATTTTTAAAAATTGGGATTTGTTTGTTTTTTATGATTTAAAATTTGTGATTTCTGCTAAAAAGAAACGAATAATAAAATTAAGGTACTAAATAATATTGCTTTTGAAAAACTGGAAGATTACAGGAATAATAGCCACAGCCATTTTGGTTTTAGCCATTCCACTATATTTATTGAAAGGATATTTTTCCGGCAACCATGCCATTCAAAAAGAAGCACAGTTTGTTGGAGGGAAACAATGCATTGAATGCCACGAGCCACAATACAAACTGTGGAAAGATTCTAACCACGACAAGGCTATGGATACCATGTCTGAGTTTACTGTCAGGGGCGATTTCAACAATGCAGAATTTGAACACAATGGTTTCGTTCATCGTTTTTATAAAAAAGATGGAAAATATTTTGTTCATACACTTGGAAAAGATGGAGAGCCTGCCGACCTTGAAATAACATACACTTTTGGTACTAAGCCGCTTCAGCAATACCTCATTCCTTTTGAAGATGGGCGATTGCAATGCTTGCCAATTGCCTGGGACACAATTGCCAACAGGTGGTACCATTTGTATGACAGCGTTTATAAAGGACAGGATATTAAACCTGATGATTGGCTTTATTGGACAAATAATGGGCAGAATTGGAACGGGATGTGTGCCGAATGCCACTCGACAAATTTAAACAAAGGCTTCGACCCCAAAACCAAAGTTTTTAATACTACCTGGTCGGATATTGATGTGAATTGTGAGGCTTGCCATGGTCCGGGTTCCGAGCACCTGGAATGGGCAAAATTGCCAGAAATGGCGCGCCCAACCGATGTGAATACCGGTTTAATTGTCCAAACAAGCAATATCAGTTCCCGCAAATATGTTGACCAGTGCGCTTATTGCCATGCTCGCCGCAGCGGACTTGGCTATTATCCTAACAACGGAGCCGCCTTGCTCGACCACATTGTGCCTGGCTTGCCAACGCCTCCAAACTATTTTGTTGACGGGCAGATTTTAGAAGAGGACTATGAACACGGCTCGTTTACACAGAGCAAAATGTACATGAAAGGTGTAAAATGCAACGATTGCCACAATGTTCACAGTCTGAAACTGGTAAAACAAGGAAACGACCTTTGCCTGCAATGCCATGTGCGTGAAAATTACGATAACTATAACCACACTTTCCACAAAAAAATAGGAGAGGAAGGAAAAGATTTGGTGCTTCAAAAAGGAAAGAAAATAGTTGAAGTTGGCGAAGGGAGCCTCTGCATCAACTGTCACATGACCGGGAAATATTATATGGGTGTCCACTACCGCCATGACCATAGTTTTAGGATACCAAGACCGGATTTGACAATTGAACTGGGCACTCCAAATGCCTGCAACCAGTGCCATTCGGACAAAACACCACAATGGTCTTTGGATTATGTGACAAAATGGTATGGCGAAAAAAAGAGGACCCATTACGGAACAGTATTGGCTGCAGCCCGCAAAGGAGATATAAATTCATTTCCGCAACTGCAAAGCCTGGTGGAAAGTGATTTAACACCGCCAATCATCAGGGCTTCCTTACTGGAAATGGCGAATTCATATCCTTCAGAATTAACTTCAAACGTATACAATCAGGCACTTGGCGATACTATTCCACTGGTCAGGCTGATTGCCATGAACAATTACAGTACTGCTGATATTGCAAACCTG
>DATCTB010000587.1:0-3328 GCA_036568185.1 Bacteroidales bacterium
AGTTACGGACAAGACACAACCAGAAGTTATCTACGCCATGTTTGGCTTCAGCAAAAAAAACTTCAAAAAAGCAATTGGAGCATTATACAAAAAAAAGATGATTTTACTTGAAAATGAAGGAATTAGACTTATAATTGAAGAATAAAAATTTTATATATAATGACAGAAGAAACCGAAAAAATCATTGATCACAGTCTGGAATATGCTACCGATCTTTTGGAGGATACCGGAGAGTTTTATCCATTTGGCGCTTATCTTGGCAACGAAGGCGTAGTACATCCACTTGAATATGAATTTGATAAAAAAAATATGCCAACCAATGGCAAAGTGATAGATTGGCTGGAGAAATTTTGCAAGGAAGAGCTCGAAAATAAACATATCAGGGCTTATGGCATTACATACGATGTTACAATTCAGTTGGAAGAAAACAAGCCCGCTATTGATGCTATTTGCTTTGATATTACAAACCCTGAAAAACCTGAAACACCGTTATTTTACATTCCCTATAAAACCGATAAACAAGGAAAACCGATTTTCGAAGAAATGTTCGCAGTGAAACGCTGATAGTTATTTGAGTCGTTTTTCAATAAAACTAATTACTTTTACAGTCAAGTAATTACACTTTTTTCAAAACCTAATAAAAATGGCAAATCGCCTCTTGACCGGAGTTTCCTTTTTCTTTATTTATCTTTTATGGCTCATTCCGTTTAGGGTACTTTACATTCTTTCTGATTTCGTAGCTTTTATTTTATACCACGCTGGATACCGTAAAGATGTGGTTGTGGACAATTTGACCAAATGCTTTCCGGAAATGAGTAAAAAAGAAATAAAACACATCACTAAACTTTTTTATAAAAATCTGGCAGATGTGCTGGTTGAAGGAATTAAGTCGTTTACAATGAGCAGCGAGCAGGTTAAAAAAAGACATAAGACAATAAACCCTGAAATTTGTGAGCGTTTTTTTACTGAGGGAAAGAGTTTAATCGGAGCGCCTTGTCATTATGGAAATTGGGAATGGGGCAGTATGTCGGCAGGTTTGTACCTTCAACAACCAATTATTGCATTCTATAAACCATTATCCAATATTTACATGGATAAATACCTGAAGAACAGCCGTTCGCGATATGGAACCGAATTAGTTTCAATAAGGGAAACAACAAAATCGTTTGAAATCAATTCACCAAAATCATCCGGTTTTATTATGGCTGCCGACCAAAGCCCATCGAATGCAAGAAGCGCCATTTGGGTAGATTTTCTTGGCAGGAAAACAGCATTTCTTCATGGCCCCGAAAAGCATGCAAGAGCAAACAATATTCCCATCTTTTTCGTTGACATACAACGTGTTAAAAGAGGATATTACGAATTGGAACTATCTCTAATTTCAGAATTTCACGAAAAACTGGCAGAAGGCGAAATAACAAAGATTTACGCAAAAAAACTTGAAGAAGCAATTATCAAAAAACCTGAAAACTGGCTCTGGTCGCATAGAAGGTGGAAACTGAAGGAAGCGGTTTAGGGCTTTTACCCTAAAAGATTCATTCAAATTATTTTATTGATTCAAATCAAATTTTAGTATTTTTGCACTCCTAAAATGGACCCGTAGCATAATGGATAGTGCATCTGACTACGGATCAGAAGGTTATAGGTTCGAGTCCTATCGGGTTCACGGAAACCCCTGCAAACGCAGGGGTTTTTGCTTTTTAATACTCAAAGATTTTTTTTCAAAATAAAAAAATTGTGAAAAATTCAATTCCATTTGGAAATATCAAAAATAGGCATACATTTGTCGCAGAAATTATGAGAAACAATTCAACACATACCTCTTTTAGCTTTTACTTTTTTTATTTCTATAAAAAATAGTAGGGGCTGGTTGTGTATAAAAAATATGAACGAAGCCCCTGTAAAGGGGCTTTTTTTTTGCGAACATGAAAAACTTGAACACATATTATTTTTTTTACTTTTTTAAAGATTGTAGGGGATAATCAAATAATTAACCATTATTGACTGTCCCGGTAAAAGCCGGGATTTTTTTTTACACTTATGAAAATAGCAATACAAGGAGACAGAGGCAGTTTTCACGAAATGGCAGCGAACCAATATTTTGCTGAGAAAACTTTGCAAATCTACCCATGTTTAACTTTTGATACAACAATTGGCGCCGTCCTTAACAGGGAAGCTGACATTGCCATTATGGCTATCGAAAATGCAAGGGCAGGCAGCATTTTATACAATTACTCCCTTATCAGGGAATCGGGGTTAAAGGTTTTGGGTGAACACAATTTACGCATCAAGCAGAACCTGATGGCACTTCCGGGGCAAAGTATTGACATCATCAAAGAGATTTGGTCGCACCCGGTTGCCATTTCGCAGTGTATGGATTTTTTAAATAAATATCCAGGGATTTCTTTGATAGAGAGCAATGACACTGCCGGAAGCGCCCGTAAAATAAGAGAAAACCGCGTCAAAAAAACCGGGGCTATTGGCTCGGACCAAGCCGCTGAATTGTATGAATTAGAAATCTTAGCCCCCGGAATTGAGACTTACCAAAAAAATTATACCCGTTTTTTGATAGTTGGGAAAGAAAATGCAAATTGGAAAAGTGCAGACAAAGCCTCCGTATGTTTTTCACTTAAACACGAACCAGGCTCTTTGGCAAAGCTGCTTTTGCTTCTTGCTGAAAGGAAAATCAACCTATCAAAAATTCAATCTGTGCCAAAAATAAATGAAGGCTGGGAATACTTGTTTTATGTTGATTTAGAGTTTGATGAAACTGTACAAACTGAAGATTTAATTCAGCTTCTTGAAAGAAATACCAAAGACCTTGAAATTTTAGGTTTTTATAAAAAAGGAAACAAACTTTATGAAAGTTCAAACAGCTAACAGGCTTATTGGAGTTGATGAATACTACTTCTCTACTAAGATGGCGCAAATCAGGGAAATGAATGCGAAGGGTTTGGACGTAATCAACCTTGGAATAGGAAACCCCGATATGGAGCCTGATAATGAAGTAATCAAATGCGTCATTGAAACTGCTGCACCTAACACATCACATGGTTACCAGCCTTACCGTGGAATACCTGAGCTACGAAATGCTTTCAGCGAATGGTACAAAAGGATTTTCAATGTTAATCTTTCACCAGATAATGAAATCCTTCCCTTAATGGGTTCTAAGGAAGGAATAATGCATATCAGTATGGCTTTTTTGAATGAAGGGGATGGCGTCCTGATTCCAAACCCTGGCTATCCTGCATACGAAGCAACGGCAAACTTATGCGGAGCAAAAAAAATGTATTATCATCTTGAAAGTAAAAATAATTGGCTGCCGGAT
>DATCTB010000588.1:0-4275 GCA_036568185.1 Bacteroidales bacterium
CAGGTGCAATCAATAAAAAACTGCCATCGAGGTTTGTAGTTACACCGATTGATGTTCCTTTTATTAAAACCGATGCGCCAATTAAGGTTTCGTCAGTATTTGCATCCTGGATGACACCACGAACTAAACCTTGTGAAAAAGAAATTCCGCTAAAAAGCAGAATCGCTAAAACGGTAAATAGTAAATTTTTACGTTTCATAAGCTGATAAATGTTTGGTTTTCAAATATTATTAAATGAATTTAATTGCTCGCTAATTTATAAAACATGCATCAAGCCTTCATTAAAAAATTGTTAACAACCGATTAATTTATTTCTTCAACATTGCGAATTGCAACAGTTTCAGGTATTTAAATGTTAACAAATGTTAATAAATATTGCTATTTATACCCATTATAAAATAAAATGGCGTTTTCCTAGAAATTAAGCCTGAGCATAAAATCAAAAGTTCTGCCAAAAGACCAGAAGCCTCTGAAGGTATCTAAATCGTGGTTTGGGCCGTCTTCGCCAATTTCAATATGAACCGTGTTCAACAAATTATAAGTATTGAATTGGAACAAAGCTGTTTTTTTAAAAAAATGAAAAGGAATTGAAACATAACAATTTACAGTGTTAAAAGCCGGAATTTGGTAAGGCTGCGAAGTGTCGTCAGGGTTGGAACGTGAATTTGGATTGAAATAAGCGTACATACGGTTGTTGTATTGCCATTCAGCTTTTATATTAAAAAATTGCAGTAACCTGAAACTAAGAAAAGCCCCAACCTGCTGTTGAGGCGTTCCGCCCACATAAAGCCCTTTGGCATAAACGTTTACAGTATCAACTGCCACATTGTTTCCATCAAATAAAGTGGCCGATACGTTATTCTGCCAGGTATAATTGGCCAAATTCAGCATGGCTCCAATTCTTGCATTTTCCTGGATTCGAGCAGACATCTCCAATTCAATTCCTTTGTGTAAAGCATCGAGCCCGTTAATCATAGCCCGGCTTTGCAAGTTATTTTCCAATTGAACATATTCTTCTGAAAGTATGCTAACATTTTGCCAATAAGTGTAATAGGCATTAATTTGGGAATTGAAAACCGGTGTTTCAAATTTATATCCTGCTTCTATTGTACTGATTTTCTCGTTTTGCAAATTTTGAACCGATACGTTGGTGAAATTTCCAAAAACAAATTTAAAATAGGGTGCTCTTGAAATAAAAGCGCTATTCACATAAACTATATGTTTAATACCTGGTTTATAGCTAATTCCGCCACGAACATCAAACCCAGGGCGGACTATGGTTTCACTTTTGGTACTATCAACGTAATTGTAATTATCAATTCGCTGGTACCAGTTATTATTTCCATTTACTGATACGTATGCGTTAAAATGCTGGTTGTCAAATATTAATTGGGCATAAGCATTCGCGAAATTGATGATGGAATTGTTTTCCACGTTAATTATATCGCCTGCCGATTTCACTTGTTGCCGGCCAGAAACGCCATCAACAGCCCATGCATAGGTGTCGATATAATAAAGGCCGCCAAGTAAGTCACTTATTTCTTCCCGCAAATAGGAATTGAAATAACGGTAATGAATTCCGGCAACTAATTTCAGTTTTTTATTGAACTGTTGCTCGTAGGTTGACAATAAACCTGCGCGGATATTGCTTGCCAGGTAATCGGTCTGAATATTAATGGAATAACCACTTACAGTTTCACCATTGGCTAGCGTGTATTCGTCTTCATTTGATGCATTGTTGTCATAAATCGTATTCCAGTCTATTTGCCCTGAAGGGTTTCTGTATTCAAAAATAGAAGGTGCATAATTGAAACTTTCCGACCATTTACCGCCGCCATTACCATAAGTAAGGTAAAATGTGTTAGCTAGTTTTTTTGTATCATCAATTTTCAAATAATGGTTGAATGAAAGAAAAGGGTTGTGGTAAAAATTTTCGGAAGCATTGTTTATTTCACCATTATAGCTTCCCCAATCTTTATTATATAAATTACCATAAAAATTATGTTCGGCATTTGAAAGTTTCAATGTCCGTTGCCCGTGAACCTGCGGGTCGCCGAGTAAATTAATAACAATTCTGTTTTTGTCGTTTAATTGCTTGCTTAATGCCAGATAATACGACCAGCCTCTCACGTAAGTGGCATCAATATAACCCGGACCGTTGATAAAAGAGCCAAGGAAGGAAATGCTCCAGCCATTGCTCATTTTTCCACTGTTCAGCCCAAGAGTAGTAGTAAAATTTGCATAATTGGTAATCTGAAAACTGATAAATCCACCTTTCTCTTTCGCAGCTGGTTCTGTAATAATATTAACGCTACCTCCAACCGAGTTGGTTGCTGCATTTGCAATTCCAGGACCTTTTTGAATTTGAATTTCAGCAGCGGCATCCACCAAAGTAAGGTAATTACTCCAAAAAACAAGGCCATTCTCAGCGCCATTAATCGGAACACCGTTGAGCAGTAACCCAACATTTTCCTGGTTGAAACCCCTGATGCTCAACTCAGCATCGCCACTCCCACCACCTGTTCTTGCACTAAACACGCCCGGAACGGTATTCATAATAAAAGGCAAAGGCCTGTCGCCCAGTTCTTTTTGAATAGTTTTTGCCGTAATAGTTGAAACTGTAACCGGTTTTTCCTTTTCTTGCACCATTCCGGCTGAAATGGTTATTTCATCCAACGAGTAAGGTTCAGCGACCAATTCAATTCGGCCTATATCAGTCCGGTTTTCCTCTGCTTTGCAAAAAACAGATTTAGATTTAAACCCTAAAGCCTTGATAGTAAGCCACTCTTTTTCGCTGCTTATTTCAATTGTAAAATTCCCATCGCTGTCAGACACGCTGCCATTTTTTCCATCCGACCTGACAATGTGCGCTGATTCAATTGGTTTCAGGCTACCTTCATCAACTATTTTCCCGGTAAGTGTAAATTGAGAGAATACGCTTGACTGGAAGAGCAAGACTGATAATAAAACGAGTAAAAATTTCATAACAATTATTTTTTTGCATATAAAAACCCGCAAGTCTTGCGGGGCAGCAAAATGAAATAATTGTCAGCAAGCAAAGTAGGTTTAATTAAAAACCTGCAACTGTTCACAGAAACCAATGACAGTTATATACATAACCGAAATTGGTGCCATAACCAATCACTTGCTCAACAGTTCTTCTTCCATCCAGACTGTAACTGTCGGCCCCGGAATTTAACCGGATCAGTCACGCTTAAAGCGTGAGTCGCGGGCTGTACCGCCGATCGGGAATTTCACCCTGCCCCGAAGAATGCTGGTGCAAAAGTAGATTTTTCTCAGGGATTTAAAATCAAAAAAAATAAATTTGTGAATGAATTACACAAATTTATTTTCATTAAAAATAGTGTTGGAACCAGTTCCTAGCTAAATACCTTATCTAAAACGGCGGTAATCTGCTCTTTCGATTGAATGCTGCTTTTGGCTTCTACAACTTTTCCATTTTTATAATATATAACGAAAGGCAAGCCCATGAAACTTCTGGCTTCAGGTAGATTGCGGATAACGTGTGCATGTGGACTGTCGAAAGCCATATCGCGAAATTCAACATTCGGATATTTTCCCTGCAATTCAAGCATGTGGGCATAAACTGGTGTGCACATTGGCCCCATTCTTCCACAGCAAACCATTACATTTTTGTGGTCCTTAATTATCTGTGCATGCTCAGCATCAGTAGCAATGTGTTTTAAATTTGTTGGTAAAATCATTTCTTTTTTAATTAATTATTGAAATATTGAGTTGATGAATTGAAGAATGGATGTATCACAAATTGTGCCAAAAGGTGATACTGAAGCGATATAAACATGAGAAGTTGGAGAAGGGGTGAAAAGGTGAAAATGTGAAAGAAAGAAGAAAATAGCAATTGAACCATCAGCATATCAGCACATCAGCACATCATTTCATTTTCAAATTGCCTAATTTTCAAATTCTCCTCACCTCACCACCACCACATTCCCCGTCATAACTTGCTTTTTTGAATAATCAGGGTAAGCCGTGAATGTAATTTTGTAAACATAGCTGCCCTGCTCAACAGATTTTCCCTGGTAGGTGCCGTCCCAGCCGTGGGAGATGTTGGAAGTTTCGAAGATGAGCTGCCCCCAGCGGTTGAAGATCGAGAGTTGGTAGGTTTTTACAAAATCATATTTTTCAACGGGTTTGAATTCATCGTTCAGGCCATCGCCATCGGGAGAGAAAGCGTTGGGAAGGAAAAAAGGCTCACCACCCCAGAGGATGGTAACTGTGTCGGCTGCAAAACAT
>DATCTB010000589.1:0-2047 GCA_036568185.1 Bacteroidales bacterium
ATCAGTAACTTCATAAGCTTCAACATCAGGATGATAAACAGGAATTGAATCGTTTGGAATGAAATTCAAACCAAACAACTGGTTGGAAACATAAAATACGCCGTCACGAACATTTTCAAGCTGGAAATAGGGGCGCATTTGTTCCTCGTCGAGGTCATAATTCATTTTTCTCAGCTTTTCGGTGTAGTACCACCAATCCCAGGCTTCAATTGTAATTCCTGCACCTTCGGCATCAGCCAAATCCTGCAAGGCTTTTCTTTCTTTTTTAGCCATTTCAAGGCCGGGAACCATCAGTTGGTTCATCAAATCGTACACTTTCTCAGGAGTTTTTGCCATTGTTTTTGCCAAAACAAAATCAGCATAAGATTCAAAACCAAGCAATTTGGCTTTTTCAATCCTTAGGTTTACAATTTGCATGACAATTTCCTTGTTGTCATATTCATTGTTGTTATCGCCACGGTTGATGTAGCCTTTCAATATTTTCTCGCGCAAATCCCTGTTATCTGCAAATTGGAGAAAAGGAACGCGGCTTGGCTGGTCGAGGGTGAAAACCCATTTTCCCGGCTTTCCTTTTTCAGTTGCAGCTTCAGAAGCGGCTGAAATCACCGATTCAGGTAAGCCAGTAAGGTCATCTTTATTTTCGATTATCAATTCAAAATTATTGTTTTCATCCAGCACATTTTCACTGAATTGCAACGACAACACGCTGAGTTTCTCGTTAATTTCCTTCAACTTTGTTTTGTCGGCTTCCGAAAGTTCGGCACCACCGCGCACAAAATCGGTGTAGGTTTCTTCAAGCAACCTTTGCTGTTCCTGGCTAAGTTCAAGCCTGTCTTTCACCTGGTAAACACTTTGAATTCTTTTGAAAAGCTGTTCGTTCATCAAAATATTATCGCCATGGGCTGAAAGTTTCGGGGCAATTTCCTGCGCCAGTTGTTGCATTTCCTTGTTTGTATTTGCCGACAGCAGGTTGAAGAAAATTGTTTCTGTTCTTTCCAGTAATTTCCCGCTGTTTTCAAGCTTCTCGATGGTGTTTTTGAAGTTTGGAGCTTCGGGGTTGCTTGCAATGGCTTCTATTTCATTATTTTGAAGTTCGATTCCTGCATCAAAAGCCTGTTTATAATCCTCAAGGCTTATCTGGTCGAAAGGAGGTACACCAAATGGCGTTGTAAATGTTGTGATGAGAACATTGTCTTTCATATCTTTTTCACTCGGTTTTGGGTTGGTGCAAGCGCTAAGAAAGAGGCTGGCAGCAACGAAGAAATAAATAATTTTTTTCATGATAATTTTTAAAAATTTTTAAAGTGCAAAGGTAACAATAAGGCTTTATCGGGGGCAATATTTCTGTGCCGGCAAAATGAAATTTGCAGATTTTCATTGTTCAATCCAAAAAATTGTACTTTTAACACCCGTCAATTTCAATTTATGAAAATCAGAAAACAGCAACTCGACACTGCCCGCATCAGGCCGAGGTATCGCAGGATAACTGAAAAGCCTGCCCAACAGGTAATTGCGTCCCTGGTAAGCGAGTTGCGGCAAAGCAAGCGTATTAAAGGCAATACACTTGAAAATCATGCTTATATTGGGATTCCGCAGGCAGAACAAAAATACTGGTCGCCTGAGATGCATGTAACCGTTGAAACGCTTGAAGAAGGTTCGCTGGTGCGGGGTGTTATTGGCCCGAAGCCAAAAATCTGGACCATGTACATGTTCTTTTATTCGGCTGTTGTGGTGATGTTTTTCCTGGGTGCGGCGCTGGGTGTTTCACAGTGGATGCTCAAGATGGAAGCACCCTGGCTTTGGAGTATTCCCATTTGCATTATTCTCTATTTATTGGTTATTGCTGCCGCGAAATATGGCCAGTATAAAAGCATTGAGCAGATGAAAAGAATCCTTGATTTCCTTGATGACGCTGTTGATAAGGCGTAAATTCCCAAATTTATATTAGGACTTTGTTCTGCTCCCCTCCTTTGCAAGGAGGGGTGGCCGAAGGCTGGTGTGGTTCTTTTTATTTTTTTAATTTGACCACCCCTGATTCTCGCTTCGC
>DATCTB010000590.1:0-3531 GCA_036568185.1 Bacteroidales bacterium
TCTGCCGGGACAGCCCTGAAATCTGAAGCCGACTTCATGTTCTCCGGTTTTGGGTCGTTTGAGGCATCGCCATTTTTAAATCGTTCTACAAAAATCTGGTACCAAATGGCATTTTTTGCCCAGGCAGGCGGGTTGGAGTAAAGGGTTGTTTCCTCTAATTTTTGCTGTTCCATACAACTGTTAAAAACTGAAAATGAAATGGCTGCAATAAAAAATATTAAAAGTTTTTTCATGATAAAATAGATTTCTGAAAAAAAAATATTGTATTATTTTTCTTTAAAAACCTCCATCACCGGCAAGGCTTTGTTGTCGAAATCGAATACAGATAAGTTTTCAAATGCTGAACCATTGGTAGATTCCGGGCCGTCGAAAGCTACCATGTCCGGAGCCCACCAAATAACGCCTTTTCCCAGGCTATTCGGGATGGCTTCCATCATTTGTACCATTTTTTCAAAGAATGCTTTTTGGCCTTCAGGTGTAGCCGGGTATGCGGGCAAAAGTTGGTTATCCAGCCCAATAGCATTGTTTGTCCAGTCGTTCCATCCCAAGGTAAAAGCATAATTTGTTTCAACTATCATGATGGGTTTCTGAAAAGTAGTTGCTAACTCGTTCAAGCTGGATTGAACTTCATTCAAATCTTTGGAATGCCATTTTGGGTAGTACGACAGCCCAATCATATCATACTGTGCGCCGTTTGCTTTTAATTTTGCATAAAAGCCAGAAGCGCCAACAGGATTGGCAATGTGCACCATTGATTTGATTTTTTTTCCGGATTCATCTGAAACCTGGGCTATTGCTTTGTTAGCATTGTTAATCATGCTCGCATAATTGGGCCAGTTGCTTTCAAAATCGCCCCAAACCTTTCCATAATTCCACAAAAAACCTGAGTTGGTTTCGTTTCCAATTTGTACAATTATAGGTAATGCATTTACCGATTTAAGTTTGTTTAAAACAAACTTTGTGTAGCTGTAAACGCTGTCGTTCACAGCATTAATATCCATGCCTGCCCACGCTGCTGGAGTGGTTTGGCTTCCGGGGTCTGCCCAGGTATCTGAATAATGAATATCCAATAAAATATTGTTTCCACTTTGCACTATTTGTTGGCAATAATCAACTACATTCTCCAGGCTGCTGGCATTTAAAACAGCATTTGCAGGGTTGGGGGAATGAAACAAACGCACCCGAATTAGGTTTACGCCGTTTGCTTTGCAATAATCAAGCATATTGTCAATTGAATTTCCGGAAACATCTTTGAAATCAACATTATATGGTTTCAAAAAGGGCTGGTAGGAAAGGTCCATTCCGGTGTAAAATGAAGTGTCAGAATCTTCAGGATCAGGAAATGGGGGAAAGGGGACAGGCTCATCTTTTTTACACATTGAAAAAATGAAAACCATTAATAATAAAACCAAAAAAATCAGTGCTGTTTTAAACCTCATATTAAACTGCTTAGGATTCTTTAGTAACATCAACCACTTCATACATATTCTGTCCATCCTGTACAATTGGTTGGTAATAAATTTCACCAAATTTTACGTAAGTAATATCGCCAATTTTAACTTGCTCACCGCCTTCAGGAAGGTTTTCAACAACCGTTCCGGCAGTTGGTGGCACAACAACATATTCGTTGCCTTCTTTTTCATAATAAGTCCCGGCATAATAATAATTATTGGTGGTTTCATTTACCACCACCGTTTGAGTGCCAGGAGGCAGTGTTGTAATAGTGGCACCAACGGGAGCCTGTACAACAGTGTACCCACCATCGGATGCAACATAATAAACTCCCTGGTCATATTTGTATTGCTGATTGTTCACCGTAATTACGATAGCAGTAACCGCAAGTGTTGCTACAAAAAATCCCCAGGGATTGTATGAAGGCCCCCAATAATAAGGAGTGTAAGGGTGATAATGATATGGATGATAGCAGTTGTAACGGTAACCGCCATAAACATACGGAGGGCGAGGATAAGGCCGTGGTGGCGGGTAAGCACCATAGCGTGGGCCTCCATTGATATTAACATTCCTGCTGTTATCGATATTAATATCGCGGTTACCTGAATTAACATTTCTGTCACCAGTATTCACTTTTCTATCGTTTGTATTAATTTTATTGTTGTTTCCGCTATTTGCCCTGTCGTTGGTGTTGGGTTTTTTAATATCAGAAGTTGAGGGTTTGTTTTTTTCGCTCCCCGAATTAGCTGGCCTTGTATTAATACCAGTTGTGGGTTTATTGTAATTGTTGGCTGGCTTCGAGCGGTTATAGTTATAATTTGTAGCGCGCTGGCTGCCACCATTTATTGACCTGTTTTGTGCTCCTCCACCTGAATATCCTTGCGATGGTCTGGCACCACCACCTCCGCCACCTCTCATTCCGCCTCCACCGTGCGACATACGTTGCGCATCAACAGTTAAAGGCAATAGGAAAGCTGCTAGGAAAACGAAAAATACGGTTTGTAAATATTGGATTGTCTGTTTTGCTTTCATTATAGTAATTCTTTATTCAAATAAAAATATGTCTTATTTAGGCATTAAATATATCTCAACAGCTTGAGGGGGTGGCAGAAAATTAAAAGCCGAATTAGGAACATCAGGGTTGAGGTTCCAATTGGAAAAATTTGACTCATATTGTTTGTTGCCTTTATTTTTATATGTTAAAACAAACTTTTTTGGCAGGTTGAATGCATCATTTGCAACCCAGAATTGAGCACTCATATCTTCGTTGGTTGCCAGAATATGAAAACATTCCTGCCCTTCTACCATTTTTTTTCCTAAAAAAATTACATTATCAAAATACTCCAAAACATCTTCTGTAAAAGTAGGATAGAAAAAATCAGCAGCAGGAAAGTCAATTCCATAGGTGTTGTGGATGGAATCGATGGTGGCAATTATAGTTTTTGGGGAAGGAATCACAGCAAAATTATTTTCATCAAATGAATAATAAGTTGTCGTTTCTCCATTATACCAAAAACCACGATGGCCTTTGTAACCATAAGCATGAATCAACATTTTGTTTGGCCCAACCATATACACTTCGTCCCAGCCAAATTGTTTGACCACGCCATACTGATAATCATCAACATCAATGGAAGTAGTTAATTTAAAACTAACCGAGGTCAAATCGCCAATCACGTCGCTCATGCGCTGGAGTATCATCACAGCAATAGTGTCTTTTTCCTGTTCTTTTTCCTGGGCCGTTAACCCCAGGAAAAAACCTGATAATAAAATACTAACTAAAATTTTTTTCATTGAAAATGCTTTTTGATTAAAAAGAAGTTTGCAAATTTATTTATAATTAACACATTAAGCCTATAAAAAAATATTAAGTAAGCTTGTTTTGCTGCCAAAATGATGCCGAATTTTTTGTTCTTTTTAGTTGTCATTAATATCGAAAAAAAAAGAGGATGCCAGCTAAGCTAACACCCTCTTTTCTATTGAAGAAATTTACAATCCTATTATTTCTTAGTACCTGGAATTGGAGTTGTTGGTTCTGATTGTCCGGCACTCCAAAAATATTTTTCAAAAATCTGGGCC
>DATCTB010000591.1:0-4747 GCA_036568185.1 Bacteroidales bacterium
AAAATCAGGGCTGTAGTTTGCGATTTTTCTGCCCATTCGTCAAATGTATTAAAACCGGAAAACATCACCCTGTCGTGAAACAAATTTTCAACATATACTTTATCCGGACTTTTAAAGAATTCCCACGTACTGTCAGCTCCTTTTATTATTCTGTTTTCGTACAGTTGGTAATCATAAACATCGGCTACATTTTGCGTAATCAAACGGTACACATATACAGGTGAATATTTTATGGATAAACCAGCCAGTAAAAGAACCAGAAGAAGTAATGGGGTTAAGGCAAGTATTTTAATGGTTTTCTTCATTGGATGACACATTGATTTTGGCAGGTGATTTTCGGAATCCAAAATAAATTAACCAGAAAGCAAGCAGAATTTCGGCAAGTGCCATGGGCAAGGCAAGAACACTCTCAATCGAGTCAAGTGCTTTGGTATCGAATAAGTTCAACTGGATGGAGCTATTCAAAAACACATAAGCAATCCCACCAAAATACAGTAAATAGCTCAATAGCGATGGTACCGACTTTGATTTAACCGATAAATAACCCAATCCGATGAGGTGTAACCCAAAAACAATGAGGCCAACAGACCAAAGTTTTTCGAATAGTTGAATATAAAGGGTGATTCCTGAAACATTCAATTGGTTCGGTATGGGATTGCTTACAGAGATGATTGGAATGATTTTAAAGAGTTGCATGATAGCAAGACCTAAAATAAATGTGTACACAATCCGGATGAAAGCAGTTACCATCGATATTTTTTGTGAGGTACTGCGAAAGAAAAAATACAGGGCGATGGCTACGATCATGTCAGTAATAAAAATAATAGTCCAACCAGACAATTCTGCATAAAACAGTGATTTATGAACTACCAGATTTGTAAATGTACTTTCGGGAGAGTCGACTACCAGACTATTGTGGGCATATCCAAAGGAGAAACCTGCGACAATGGCCATAATAACCAATGAGATACCTGCAATAATCCCCTGTTTTTTCTCTTTATTTTGCATTGTCTGGTTCGTAGTTGTAAAGAGTTTAGTCGCCAATAAGCGTATTTATTTCTTTGATGACTTCCCGGCCAACATCCTTTAATTGATTGTACTGAAATACCATCGCTTCCACTTGAAACGCTGCTAAGCTAATCACATTTCGGTAGGGAACAGAAGCGGTATATTCCACAAAATCCTCATAATATTCAGATTGCGGAGTAGCCCTCAAAATCAGGGAATCCTGTGGCAAAAAGGCAGAAGCCAAAATTAAGGACCTGTCAAACTGGGTTGAAAGATAATCCTCCTGGTATACAACATATTCGTTATAACTTCTTTCGTTTTCAGCAATATCTTCTACTAAACTATGGTACCTGGTTAAAAGAGAATCCAGAGTGGTGTTGTTAATTTTACCAAAATAATAGGAATTTTTTAACGCTTCATACCCACCTGTTTTGGGTTTAAAATAGTAATCTGCAAAGGCAACTCCACAAGACATAAAAAGCATAAGGTCCTCGTCTTCTGTTTTATCCAATATGCGCACCCGGGCCTTTTTACATAGCCCGGATAATTGTGTTCTATACTTTGAAATTGTATCCAGTATGCGCAGATCCTCTATGGTGTGCGACTTAATTTTTACTAAATACTCTTTCAATATCTTGTCATCTTTTCTGGCCTGGTTCCAATTATTAATTTGTAAGGCAATCAAAATCCCGATAACTACAAGTACAATTTCGCCGATAGCATATTTCAGGTATTGACCTGTTTTACCTTCTGAAAGCAGGGTTCGTCTTATTTTTCTAAAGAATTTAATCATAAATTAATATTGCTTTAAAACCATTAAATTACTTACTAAACCTTTATAACCACATTCCCTTTTTTATGCCCTTTATCAACATAAGCATGGGCCTTTGCAATCTCATCCATAGGATAGGTTTTATCGATAACCGGTTTTATTTTCCCTTCTTCCAGAAGTTGTTTTAATAAAACTAAATCTTTTGTCCTTTCCTTTGGTGGCCTCAGGCCTGTAGCTGCAATTTTTGCTTTTTTTGACCCAGAAATGGAAGTCCATAAAACATGAGGAAATATTCCAAGCCCAATGCCGGCTTCGAGAAATACTCCATTTTTGTTCAGCACTTTTTTGGCTTTTGAAAAAGTTGTCTTGCCAACAGCATCAAAAATAACATCGTAGGTGTTGCCTGATAGGGTAAAATCTTCTTTTGTGTAATCGATAACCTTATCGGCACCAATAGATTTTACCAGTTCCACACTGCTGCTGCTGCAAACCCCAGTTACCTCTGTTTCGAAATATTTAGCAATTTGGACCGCCGCCGAACCAACACTTCCGGAGGCTCCATAAATAAGCACTTTCTGCCCGCTTTGGATTCTTCCTGTATCCCTCAAAAATGGCATAGCCGTTAAAAACCCATCCACACTTGATGCAGCTTCTTCGTACTTCATATTATTGGGTTTGAGTGCCAACACCCCATCCTCGGGAACGCACAAATATTCTGCATTAGCGCCAAATTTAGGGCCGGCAGTACCAAATACTTTATCACCTTTTTTAAACAACTTGACATCTTTTCCAACAGATTCAATTTCACCGGCCAACTCTTCACCCAGGGTGGTAATTCCCGGTTTAAACAGGCCGGTAAAAAATCTTGAAAAAAATGGCTCACCTTTGCGAAATGTACATTCCGTTGCCGTAACTGTTGTTGCATAAATTTTTATCAGCACCTCATTATCCTTAGGTGTTGGTGTCTCCTTTTCAACCAGTTGAAGAACTTCTGGCTGGCCGTATTTTTTATAAACGATTGCTTTCATAAAAGTCTCCTTTAGTAAATTAGTAAATACATTATTATCTGTATGGATTGCATGTAGATTTTCCGGTAGTAAAATTGATATTGTTCATATCAATCTGTATTCAGATAGATGGTTAAACGGATTCCAAATATACATTTTTTTGAAAAAAGGATTTTCACAGTGTGTTTATCCATAATTTTTCAGGTATTTTATATTCATAAATTACTCTGTCATGTGAAGTAAAATTGGGCACTCTGGTAAAATGTGTTTTATAAAAGATGTTAAAGATAAAAGTGAAAACAATTTTTTAAGTATTCTTACAATCCTAATCAAAAACAAAAGTGTATTTATCCATACTACATATCAGGTTAAAACAGGTGTACAGGGCCAGCTCGGGACTTGGTTTGTTCAGGAGCATTGTTGCCTTGGGCCTCGTTTTATTTTTGTTGATGGCATTGTACACTTATATTTCAAAACCCGGTTTGGCTGAATGGATAACTGCCGGGTACCTGCTTTCAATCCTCACCCTGCACATAAAAAGGCCCGACAAACGATTCCTAAGAATAAACTTAGCCAATCACCATGTTGTGCTCTTTTTTGAATATGTTTTGCTAGCCCTTCCTTTGCTGGTTTGCCTTTTGTACCTTCAATTTTTTGAAATAGTATCTGTTTCATTTTTGGGTTTAGCTGTAATTCCATTTTTAGGATTTGCCTTTCAAAAAAAAGGATTGAACAATAGAATTATCCGGGCTATTCCGGATGAAGCGTTCGAATGGAAAGCTGGCGTAAGGAAGTATTTTATTTTTGGAATAATTGTTTGGCTAACTGGCTTGTCCACTTCGTGGTATGTTGGGAGCGTTCCTGTTGCTATTATTGTGCTCTCGCTAGTTGTGGTAAACTTTTTTGAATCAAGCGAGCCGCTCTCAATCCTGATAAGCCCTGAACTCAGCCCCAAACGATTTCTTTTCAGAAAACTACTCATTGCACAAGCGATTATTTCTTTAATGCTTTTGCCATTGGTGCTGGCTTTTGTACTATTTCATCCGGAATTGTGGTATATTCCCGTCGCGGAATATGTGCTTATTTCTTTCGTTTTGTGGTATGCTATTTTTCTGAAATACGCTTTTTACAGGCCAAATGAACAACTTATAGGGGGGCAGGTTTTTACTTCAATCGGAGCCATGAGTTTGTTTCTTCCCTTCCTGGTTCCGCTGGTGTGGATACTTTCGGTTCGTTTTTATTTAAAATCTATTTCTAACCTTAATCCTTACCTCGATGATTTCAATTAAGCAACTTGTTGTTTCATATCAGCTCGGCAAACCGGTCATCAAAGGCTTGAATTTGAAGATAGAAGAAAGCAAAATCCATGGTATCGTAGGGTTGAATGGTTCGGGGAAAACTACTTTGCTGAATGCTATTTTTGGTTTGAAACGGCCTGTTTCAGGAATAATTCTTTACAAAGGTGAAAAGGCAAACAAGAAACATTTCAGCTACCTGGTAACCGAAAATTATTTTTACAGCAACATTACCGGGCGTGAATATTTGCAATTGTTTAAAAACAAAGATTTCCTAACGGGAAAATGGAATGAACTTTTTCTCTTGCCCTTGGACGAACTGATTGACACTTACTCAAGCGGTATGAAAAAGAAGCTGGCTTTGATGGGCAGCCTGAAACAGGATAAACCAGTAATGATTCTCGATGAACCATTTAATGGCCTCGACATTGAAAGTACCCGTATTTTAAGGATGGTGTTGTTAAAACTGAAAGAAAAAGGAAAAACCATCATCATCACTTCCCACATCATCGAAACATTGACCAACCTTTGCGATAGCATACATTTCCTGGAAGAAGGCACTATCAAATTCAGCAAAACCAAATTGGAATTTGCTGCTTTTGAAAAAGAAATTTTTCAAAGTATTGAGGAGAAGAATTTGAAGTTGGTGGAGGAGTTGACAAACG
>DATCTB010000592.1:0-2595 GCA_036568185.1 Bacteroidales bacterium
CCCAAAATGCTCCAACCTCGTCAGCGAGTTTTGTTAATTCCAGTTGCTTGTATTCCTTATATTTAGCTCCCATCAGAACCCTCTTTTTTTACTTGTTTAAAAATAGGGTGCAAAGCTAAAAAAAATTGTGTGATGAAAGTAAGTTGAAATGAAATGGTGAAAGTGCCGTGGGATTTTCTTGTTCGTGTAATTATTTTTCAGTCATCAATTTTGAAAATGCAGGATGCATAATCATATTTGTCAAAACATTGAAAGCAGTATTATCGCCAATTTCAGAAATCAGCTCGCTAACCAGCCTTCTTTTTTCGGCGTCGCTGCTTGACGAAGTGAGGATATTTTTCAATTGCCTTACCTGCGTGCCTTTCAATTCGTCCAAAACGAAATGCAGCAATTCTTTGATTTGGTTTTCGGAAAGTGCATCTTCTTCTTTTTTTGGCAAACCAAAAACAGTCAATTCGTCAATGGCAGCCTGGAGAATTTCTTTTGCCTGCCTCTTTTTGCCCTCTTCGTACGACTCATTTCCGGAGGCATCGCGCAATGACCAGGAATTGAATTTGAAATCAATTTGTTCAATCTGGCGGCTCATTTCATTGCCACTCCCAAAAATTTTTGATAGAATAATCAATGTGTAATTCTTCCACGAATCGAGGTTGAAATCTTTTGCACCTAGCCGTGCAATCTGTTGTTCTAACAATTTAATTTCTTTTTGTGCCATCGTTTTTCTGTTTTTGCAAGTGGTAAAAATACGATTTTATTGCCCAAAATCATAGCTACAGAAAATTTAGCAGCCACTAAAATTTTGTACTTTCACCCCCTCAAATTTTATACAATGAAAATCAATTTAGAATTTAATTACAAAAACGCATTGAGCTTTGTTTCAGAAAAAGAAATCAGAGAATTACAGCCTGAAATAAACAAAAGTTTCGATGCATTGCGAAACAAAACCGGGCGTGGAAACGATTTTCTCGGTTGGATGGATTTGCCAAACGGCATTGATGGAACTTTGGTTACAAAAATTGAAAAAGTGGCAAAACAGCTCAGGGAAAAGTCTGAAGTTGTGGTTGTTATTGGCATTGGCGGTTCCTATCTGGGCGCGCGTGCCATCATCGAAGCGCTATCGCATCACTTCACACATTTGAAGCAAACAAAAGGCAACCCAATTGTTTTATATGCCGGGCAAAATATCAGTGAGGATTATTTAACCGATTTGCTTGAAATCCTTGACAAAAAAGATTACTCGCTCATTTCCATTTCAAAATCGGGAACTACCACCGAGCCGGCAGTTGCTTTCAGGGTTTTGAAAAATCATATTGAAAAGAAATATGGAAAGAAGGATTCGGTAAGCCGGATTGTAGCCATCACCGACAAAGAGCGCGGGGCGTTGAAGCAATTGGCGAATGAGGAAAAATACGAAACTTTCGTGGTGCCTGACGATGTTGGTGGGCGCTATTCTGTGCTTACACCCGTAGGCCTTTTACCCATCGCGGTGGCAGGTTTTGATATTCGGAAATTTTTGGCAGGTGCCAGAAATATGAAAACTTACCTCGAAACCGGCAATGGCATTGATACTAACCCGGTTTCGGCTTATGCTGCGGTGAGAAATGTTTTATATAATAAGGGTAAAACCACCGAAATTATGGTGAATTACGAGCCGCGACTTTTTTTCGTAACCGAATGGTGGAAGCAGTTGTACGGCGAAAGTGATGGCAAGGAAAACAAAGGGATTTTCCCGGCAGGAGTTAGTTTTACAACTGATTTACACTCGATGGGGCAGTATATCCAGGAAGGTTTACGCAATATTTTTGAAACAGTGCTTTCAATAAAAAAACCAAATTCAGAGTTGTTGGTTCCAACCGACCCAAAAAACCTGGACAGCCTGAATTATATTGCGGGAAAACCATTTCATTACGTAAACCATCAGGCTGAAATAGCTACTACGCTGGCGCATGTTGATGGCGGCGTTCCTAATTTGCAGGTTTCTATTCCTGAAATCAATGAATTTAACCTGGGCGAGCTGGTTTATTTTTATGAAATGGCTTGCGCTGTTGGTGGTTATTTGCTTGGCATCAACCCTTTCGACCAGCCCGGTGTGGAGGCTTATAAAGTAAATATGTTTGCTTTGCTGGGAAAGTCCGGTTATGAAAAAGAAACTGAAAAACTCAGAAAACGGGTTGCAGAATAATGTTTTTGAAAAGAATATTTTTTTTAGGAATCACTTTAATTGCTTTGGCTTCTTGCTACAATCCAAGTTCAAATGAATCATTTGAGGATTTGAAAAAGTTGGAAGGTAGATGGTCCTCGAAAGAAGGTGTTCTGTTTAATGAACATTGGCAAGTTGCGAATGACAGCCTGATGACGGGTTTGGGATTCAGCCTGAAAGGTGAAGACACTGCTTTTGTAGAAAAAATGAAGGTTTATTTGAACGGCGACAGCGTTTATTTTGCTGCAAAAGTTGACCAGAAAAAAGATTTTGTCATTTTTACACTTACCGAAGCCGGGAGAAATAAGTGGGTTTTTGTCAATGCAGCACATGATTACCCAAATATTATTCAGTACGAAATAAAGGACGATACATTGTTATATGCTTTTACTGCA
>DATCTB010000593.1:0-3984 GCA_036568185.1 Bacteroidales bacterium
AGTTTTCAATTGTTAGATAAATATATCAACTCACGAACCCCGTAGTATTTTTTCCATCTTTTTGCCTTTCGCCAACTCATCAACCAGTTTATCCAAATACCTGACTTTTTGTGTTAACGGATTTTCAATTTCCTCAACACGATAACCACATATTGCACCAGTAATCAAGTGAGCATTTGGGTTTAATTTGGCATTTTGAAAAAATGCTTCAAAACTTACATTCTTTTCAATCAGGTCTTGCAGTTTGTTGTTATTAAAGCCAGTAAGCCACTCTATTACCTGATGCAATTCATCTTTGGTTCTGCCTTTTTTCTCCACTTTTGCAAGATACATAGGATAAACAAGGGCAAAGCTCATTTTAGAAATACGCTCATCATGTAGAGTTGTGTTTTTCATGGCGGGTTTTAAAATCTTTCAGAGATCAAATTTAACATTTTGTATATTTTCCCTTTTTTAAAGGGATGAAGATTTCACCTTTGTTAGTAATTACAGTTTTCACTATTTATCCAATTTAAACGATTTTATAAAAGCATCTGCTGCTTTCTGGTCAAATGATGAATTAGCTGCCAGAACAATCAATTGGTATTGAACCTGTCCTACAAGTATAACATAGTATTGAACTTTAGCATCTTGCTCTTTTAAATTCATTGTGGCTTCCAGGCCATTGTTTTTATTGACTTTCCATTCTTTCTTTTCACTAATTGTTCCACCGAGCTGCTCACTAAAGGAATTGAGCGAAACTTCAGCTAAATCTTCCAGCCCGGTCAATTCAACAGTATGGACAGTGTAACTTGCAAAATAAGTCTGGTCGTTGCTTGAAGAAGAAATCTTAACGGTTTCGGAATCTCCATTATCAGTAGTTTCAATCTTGTATTGAGTTGGGAAAACTATAGAGAATTTTCCTACACTGCTACTATAATAAACTCCCTTTTCCGGCGGGTTAATTGCAATTGCAGGGAATACAAAAAAGATGAGCATCAAGGCTAATAATTGGGTTTTCATAATTTCAGATTTAAGTTTTATAAAGACAAATTTATGATAATTCAAAACCAAAATAAAGCAGAAGATAAATATTAAAGATTCTCCTTAAAATAATTAAAAATCAGCTCATTTAAATGGTCCCTGTCGGCATAGCCTACGCCATGCCCGTGGCCGGGATAGGAAAAATAATCTATCTGTTTGCCCTGGCTGATTGCTTTCTGTACAAAGAGCAGGCTTTGTTGCCAAACCACGGTTGGGTCCATGGTTCCGTGGATAATCATCAGTTTGCCTGAGAGGCTGTCCACGTGGTTGAGCAGGTTGGCATTTTTGTAGCCTTCAGGGTTTTCCTGCGGAGTGTCCATGTAACGCTCGCCGTACATTACTTCGTAATATTGCCAGTCGATAACCGGCCCGCCGGCCACGCCAACCTTAAAAACTCCGGGGTTTTTCAGCATCATCGAAATAGTCATAAACCCACCGTAACTCCATCCATCAACACCAATCCGGGTTGAGTCGACATAAGGCAGGTTTTTCAGATAATTTATTCCTACCATCTGGTCACTTACTTCAATTGTTCCTAAATTCCGGTGAATGGCTTGCTCAAAGTCCCGTCCCCGGTAGGCAGTTCCGCGGTTATCGAGCGAGAAAACAAGAAATCCCTGTTCAGCATAATAGTTCAAAACCAAACTTGCGCCACCCAGCCACGAATTGGAAACTTCCTGGTCGTGCGGCCCGCCATACACATAAACAATTACCGGGTATTTTTTGGTGCTGTCAAAATCAACCGGTTTAATCACCCGACAATACAAATCGGTTCCATCATCAGCCTGCAATTTGAAAATGGACATCTCGCCCAATTTGTAATCTTTCAAAGGGTTGCTGTCCTCCTGTATTGTCCTGATTACCTTTCCCTGGCTGCTGAGCAGTTTGTACTCAAGGCTTGTTGTAGTATTGCTATAAGCGTCAATTATATAATTTCCACTTTGTGAAACCATTGCCGTGTGTGTTCCATCATCAGGTGAAATGCGCGTTATTTTTCCGGTTTTGGTATTCACCGAATAGATATTTTTCTGCAAAGGGCTTTCCAAAGTACCGAGAAAGTAAGCCGTATTGTTGCCATAATAACCCAGAAATTTGGAGACTACCCAGGTTCCGGTTGTAAGTTGTGTTAGCTTGTTGCTGCTGGCGCTGTAGAGGTACAATTGGTCATAGCCATCTGTTTCGCTTACCCAAATAAACTGTGCATTATTGTTTTCTTCAAAATAAAGCGGATTTTCCGGTTCAACATATTTCGGGCTTTGTTCTTCAAAAACGGTTCTGAGAGAATCGCCACTTTGAGCATCGTATTGGTTGACTCTCAGGTGATTTTGTTCGCGGTTCAGCAAACCGATATAGACTGATTTACTATCAGGAGCCCAGGTAATTGCCGTCAGGTATTGGTCCTTTGGTTCGCCGGTTTTAGCAAAAACAGTTTCGCCGCTCAGCAGGTCGTATATTCCTAAAGTAACCTGTTCGCTTGTCATTCCCGCCATGGGGTATTTAGTGTTTTCCACTGTGGCAACGCGCGTATTGATGTTTACCAACGGGTAGTCGGTCACCATTGTTTCGTCTTTTCTGTAAAAGGCAATTTTGAGCCCATCAGGTGACCAAAAAATTCCTTTTTTAATTCCAAACTCGTTGCGGTGCACCGTTTGCCCGTTCACAATTCCAGGGTCTGAATCATTTGTTATGGCAGTAAGTTCGCCATCCGAAGAATAATACAGGTTATTTTTCAAAGTATAGGCAATATCTCCACTTTCAATATTGTAATCTATATTTTCAGCCGAATCAGGAATGCTGTTGATTTGCTGAAGCGTTCGTTCGCTGAGGCGATAGCGGTAATACTTGTTTTTTATATTGAATAAAGCCACTTCATCAATTGAAAAATCCAAAGCGGGCAGCCTGCTCAAGGTATCGAAACCAGAACTTTGCAAAGCAGAATTCAAGCCATTCAAATCGAGCAAAACACTCTCTTTTCCATTTTTTGCAATAACCTGGAAAACTGCGTTTTCTTTCACGTAAGCATACGAATCGCTGCTGCCAATCCACTGCAACTGAGGCACACGTTTTGGAAAAATGCTCCGGTTTTGGTTACTGATATCAGCTATTGTCAGGAGTTTTTCCTGCGAAAAAAGAAAAGCACTTTGAAAGATTATTCCTGAAAGAATGAAAAATTTGACAAAACGGTTCATTTGGTTTGAATTAAGAAATTTGAAAATATTTTATTTTGAATTGCACTGCTGAACAACTTCCGTAAAAGAAAAAATCAATTCCGGTTTTTCCTCGAAATGGTTCCCAATCACAGCTACATCAGCCCCGGCATCGAAAATGGATTTCAATTTTTCCGGCTCACGGATTCCGCCACCAACAATTAAGGGCACCTCAATTGATTGTTTCACAAACGAAATCATTTCGTTCGAAATCGTAGTTTCGGCGCCACTTCCGGCGTCCATATATATCATTTTCATACCCAGCATTTCTCCAGCCATCGCGGTGCAGGCTGCAATGTCTTTTTTATCAGCAGGAATCGGAAATGAGTTGCTCATATAAGTTACCGCCGTTGGTTTTCCGCTGTCAATCAGCATATAACCTGTGGAAATGGTTTCCAGCCCCGACAGTTTAATGTAAGGCGCAGCAAGCACATGCATACCAATCAGCATATCAGGGTTTCTGCCGGAAATAAGCGACAGAAATAGCATGGCGTCTGCATTGCGTGCAATCTGGTAAGTGTTTCCCGGGAAAAGAATAACCGGAATTTCGCTGTTTTCCTTCAACATCCTGACGCAATGAAAAAGCATATCGCTCGTCATCAGGCTGCCCCCGACAAAGAAAAAATCAACGCCTGCTTTTTGTGCAATTTTTGCAGTATTGACAACCTGTTCAGCAGATAATTTATCAGGGTCGATTAATACGGCTAACTGTTTTTTGGGCTTGAAAAAATGTTCAATTACTTTCATATTTTCG
>DATCTB010000594.1:0-3216 GCA_036568185.1 Bacteroidales bacterium
TGAACTGGTGATTGATATTGCTACATTGACTGGTTCGGCTGTTAGTGCTATTGGCTCAGGTGCAATGGTGGGCATGTGCGTAAAAGCTGAAGCGGAATTCGATCTATTGAAAAAAACCGCCGACGATGTGTTTGAAAGAATAGTTGAGTTCCCGATGTGGGATGAATACAAAGACCAGTTGAAATCGGAAATTGCCGATCAGAAAAATATTGGCGGGCCGGAAGCAGGAGCCATTACTGCAGCCAAATTTCTGGAACATTTTACTGACTATCCATACATTCACCTCGACATTGCCGGCCCGGCTTTTCTGGAAAAAAGGAATAGCTACCGAGGCATTGCCGGAACTGGAGTGGGCGTAAGGCTTTTCTTTAATTTTATTTTGAATAAAGTTTCGAAATAAAAATTCCTGTTTCAAAATAATCAAAAACCGTGTTGGAAAACGCGGTTTTTTTCGTATATTTAGGCCTCTAAATTCACTCTTCATGTCAAGCGATTTGCTAACATATTTTGAACAACGATTCATTAAAGAACAAAAGCTTAGAAGTGAAAATGGTCCATTTATTACTATTTCAAGGGAAACAGGATGCGAAGGCACAGGCATTGCCAAAGATATGATCAGCTTACTGAAAAAGGCAGGTTTTAAATGGACTTTTATCAACCGTGAAGTGCTGGAACAAGCTGCCAATTTACTAAAGGTTGACCAATCGAAAATCAGTTACGTTTTTCATACATCCGAAAAAAAACATATAGATGAAATTTTGGCGGCATTGTCGAACAGGTATTATAAAAATGATAAGATTGTCAGGAAAACCATCCGTGAAGTAGTTGAATTTTATGCCCGGCAGGGAAATGTGATAATTATTGGCCGGGGCGGCGCAGTTATCACTGAAAATTTTGCCAACGGCCTGCACATCAGGCTGACCGCCCCTGTTGAATGGCGTGAAAAAGTGGTAGGCATGAAAAAAGACCTTCGTGGCGAAGAACTGAAAAGGTATGTTGCCGAAAACGACAAAATGCGCAATTTACTGTTTGAAAAATTCAGCAACAAAAGCATCAACGATTTTAATTTTGACCTGACAATCAATTGTTCACGATTTCAAAGAAATGAAATCGTAAAACTGATTTACCAGGTGATGGAAATGAAAAAAATGATTTGAACAATTCCTTCTTTCATATAATTCAACTTTTACTTTACTGATTTTTGCAAGAATAAATAGTACATTTGGCGTTTGAAATTTTTACGAGTAAAATTGAATTTGTCGATGAAAAGGATTTTGTTTTTTCTAATATTGGTAGCCGGGGTTTTTTCCATCTATCGCTGTTCCAATGAAGTTGATTTATATGCTGATTATAAAGACATTACTATTGTTTATGGTCTGCTTGATATTTCTGACGATACAACCTGGATAAAAATTACCAAAGCCTTTCTGGGACCTGGAAATGCCCTTGATATTGCGAAAGATCCTGATTCGAGTAATTATCCTTATAAACTAAATGCCAGCCTGACCGGTAGGAAAAACAGCGTTGATCAGCCACCTATTTACCTTGATACCATTACCATTCGCAACAAAAAAGCCGGCGATTCGATATTTTATTATCCCGATCAGCTGATGTATTTTACTACTGAACCAATTGATGGAAATGCTGTATATACATTGAAAATCGAAGACGCTGACCATACCATCCAGGCGCAATCGTCGGTTATCAATGACTTCCAGATAGTTCAACCAGTTAACCGGATATCATTTACTTCGACTTATGGCGAAATAGAATGGAGTTCGGCAAAAAACGGCAAGCGCTACGAGGTCGGGTTGGTATTTAATTACACTGAATGGGCTCCAGGATATGCCGATACGCTTGCGCTGCAGATGTATTGGTTTTTAGGTGTTGAGCTTTCAAATGATATTGATGGTGGCGAGATTTTACAGATAGGTTATGCCGGCGATGGATTTTATAGCCGGGTTGCTGCTGAGCTTCCTGCAATAGAAAATGTAAAACGCTGGGCAGGAACTGTTGATGTGATTATTTCGGCTGCAACTCAGGAATTTCATACATACATTGAAGTGAACGGTGCCAATGGCAACCTGTTGCAGGAAGTTCCGATTTATACCAATGTTGATAATGGAATTGGTATTTTTGGGTCAAGGCACACTATTAATAAACCCTTCCGGCTTTCAGTTCAATCTGAAAACAAACTGGTTGCAATGGGACTTGGCTTTCAACTTCCTACTAACTAAAACTTCAGCCATTTTCTGACAGTTTGTCACCAAACCAATTTCCCTGAAGTTTTCTTTTTCTGTACTTATACTCATCTTATAACTTATTGCATTACTGGCATTTATTGAACTTCCTGCTAAGTAAGTTTCCTGTTAAGTCATTTTATAAAAAATTAATTCACCGCCTTTTGGCACAATCATTGACATTAAGGTTTTGTCTTTTTAAAAGGCCAACAAAAAACTGAATATTAAAATTTAAATACAAAATAGAATGGGAAAAATAATTGGAATTGACTTAGGAACAACCAACTCTTGCGTTGCCGTGATGGAAGGTAACGAACCTGTTGTAATTCCTAACAGCGAAGGGCGCCGCACAACACCTTCGATTGTAGCATTTACTGAAAATGGAGAACGTAAAGTTGGTGACCCGGCCAAAAGGCAGGCAATTACCAATCCAACAAAAACTGTTTCATCCATCAAACGATTTATGGGAAACTCATTTAGCGAAGTGTCGAAAGAGGCTGGGCGCGTACCTTATAAAGTAATAAAAGGTGACAATAATACCCCAAGAGTGGACATTGACGGCAGAAAATATACGCCACAGGAAATTTCGGCAATGGTGTTGCAGAAAATGAAAAAAACTGCTGAAGATTACCTGGGGCAAACGGTTACAGAAGCGGTTATTACCGTTCCTGCTTACTTTAACGACTCGCAGCGCCAGGCAACAAAAGAAGCTGGTGAAATTGCTGGTTTAAAAGTGAAAAGGATTATCAACGAGCCTACCGCTGCAGCTTTGGCTTATGGGCTTGACAAGAAGCACAAAGACGAAAAAATTGCTGTTTACGATTTGGGTGGTGGAACTTTTGATATTTCTATCCTCGAGTTGGGCGATGGCGTGTTTGAAGTAAAGTCAACCAACGGAAACACTCACTTGGGTGGTGACGACTTTGACCAGTTGATTATTGACTGGCTTGCCGATGAATTCAAAAAAGACGAAGGG
>DATCTB010000595.1:0-2648 GCA_036568185.1 Bacteroidales bacterium
ATCTTTCAGTTTTTTGAATTCTTTTCGCTTCTGTTTTTAAAAAATGGTTTATTTTGTGAATCCTAATTCATAACGTATTCCCGCAACAATAAAAAATGAAAAATACCTATTTCGACCTTGTAGAACAAAGTTATTATTTTCCGCAGGAAGGCTTTGACATTCAAGACGGTTACCTTACTTTTCACGGCGTTTCCCTGAAATATTTGATTGAAAAATATGGTACGCCTTTCAGGCTGATTTACCTGCCGCGGATTGGCGAACAGATTAAAAAAGCAAAAAACCTGTTCAACCGGGCTATAAAAGCCAATGGTTACCGTGGCTCTTATAATTATTGTTACGTAACAAAATGCTGCCATTTTCACCACGTGGTTAGTGCAGCGTTAAAGCACAATGTTGAGTTGGAAACCTCCTCGGCATTCGATATTGACCTGATATTGAAGCTTCACGAAAAAGGTGAGTTTGACAAAACGAAAATCATTGTCCATAATGGTTATAAAACTGATGATTACATCAAAAAAATGGTTGAACTGCAAAAGGCAGGTTTCGAAAATACCATCATCGTTTTGGACAACCCACAGGAATTATCGAAAATCCTGAAACATTCGGGCGAGTTGAAAATTAAAATCGGCTTGAGGATGGCTATTGACGAGGAATCGCAGTCGGCATACTACACTTCCCGTTTAGGAATTCCTTATTCAGAAATTGTTGATTTTTATAAAAAGAAAATTCACCACAACGAGCATGTTGAGTTGAAAATGCTGCACTTTTTTGTTGATAGCGGCATTAAAGACAGCCTGTATTATTGGGGTGAATTTCAAAAAGCTTTGAAAAAATTTATTGAACTGAAAAAACTTTGCCCCTCGATGGATGCCATCAACCTGGGTGGTGGTTTTCCCGTTAGGAATAATTTGGGATTTGAATACGATTACGAATACATGATTCGCGAAATTGTTAAGAATATTAAAGAAGCATGCAACGCTGAAGGTGTTATGGAACCTGATATTTATACTGAATTTGGAAAATATACTGTCGGCGAAAGTGGCGCAATTATTTTTAAAGTAATTGCCCAAAAACAACAAAACGATGCCGAGTTGTGGTATATTGTCGACAACAGTTTGATGAATACCATTCCTGATGCCTGGTCGCTGTTTGAAAAATTTATTCTGCTGCCGGTGAACAAATGGGACAACGAATATACGCGTGTAAACATTGGTGGAATCAGCTGCGACCGATCTGATTATTACAATTCCGAAGACCTGAACCAGCAAATTTCGCTGCCTGTATATTCTGATAAAGACAAAGAATCTTTGTATTTGGGCTTTTTCCACACAGGCGCTTACCAGGATTCCATCAGCGGGTATGGCGGCATCAAGCATTGCCTCATTCCTTCGCCCAAGCACGTTATTATTGACCGCGACGCAACAGGCAACTTTATTGACTACGTTTACCGCAATGAACAAACGGTTGATGATATGCTAAAAATTCTTGGATATATAGAACATTGATGAAAACATTTGGAGATATACCAGTCGAACTGGCTACATTTGAAGCAGCAAAAATATTGTTGCAATCAGTGCCTTTCGACGGCACAAGTACCTGGGGAAAGGGCGCTGATAAAGGTTTTGCTGCCTTTTACGATGCAACCTGCAACATGGAATTGTACGACATTGAAACCAACAGCGAAGTTTACCACCAGGGGATTCATATCCTGCCGGAAATAAATGGAAAAACGGCTGAGGAGATGTATGAAAAGGTTTACAGCAAAGCAAAAGAGTTGCTGAAGACAGATAAGTTCATCACATTTTTTGGAGGTGAACATTCCATCAGCATTGGTGTTATCAAGGCTTTTTATGAAAAATATCCCGGAATAACCATTCTTCAGTTAGATGCCCACACCGATTTACGCCCTGAATATATGGGAACGCCTTACAACCATGCCTGTGCGGTATATGATGCTTCAAAAAATACCAATTTGGTCCAGGTGGGAATCAGGAGCATGGATATCGGAGAAGATGAGCACCTGGACAGAAAAAAATGTTTTTTCATGCATGATATCTGGGACAACGAAAAATGGATGGACGAATCGCTGAAACTAATGGGCGACAAGGTTTACATTACCCTCGACCTGGATGTTTTCGACCCAGCCATCATGCCGGCTACAGGTACTCCTGAACCCGGTGGAATGCTGTGGAACCCGATGATGCGCTATTTGAAAAAAGTGTTTGAATCGAGAAACGTAATGGGCTTTGACATTGTTGAACATGCACCCATCGCTGGCTTTAAAGCACCAGATTTTCTTGTTTCAAAATTGTATTATAAAATGTTGAGTTATAAATTTCACGGTAATGAAAAATAAAGGACCGGTATCACAATTCATTCTTGAACATTACAAACATTTCAATGCTGCATCGCTTGTTGATGCTGCAAAAGCTTACGAAGAGCAGCTTGAAACAGGGCATAAAATGATGGTAACACTTGCCGGCGCAATGAGCACCGCCGAACTGGGAAAATCGCTGGCTGAAATGATACGCCAGGACAAAGTGCATATCATCACCTGCACTGGAGCCAACCTGGAAGAAGACGTTTTCAACCTGGTGGCACACGATTATTACAAGCGCGTCCCGCATTACCGTGACCTTTCTCCGGCT
>DATCTB010000596.1:0-6887 GCA_036568185.1 Bacteroidales bacterium
AGATTATATCCACAAACTGAGCAATAGAGGGCAAAACCCTTTTGTAAAGATTGGCCTTGCTGCCATGCCCCCTGAATTGCTTGAAAGTGAACTCTTTGGTTTTGAAAAAGGTTCATTTACCAATGCCGACCACCAAAAACAAGGAATGTTTGAAATGGCGCACACCGGTAGTATTTTTCTTGATGATATTGACGACACTCCGCTGCATTTGCAGGCTAAACTGCTTCGAGTCCTTGAGTCAAATGTAGTCAGGCATATAGGCGGGACAATAGATATTCCGGTTGATGTACGCCTAATTTGCGCTTCCAAATTGGAAATCAAAGATTTGGTTGAACTAAACCGTTTCAGGCAAGACCTTTTTTATCGCATTAATATTGTTCAAATCCGAATTCCGCCTTTGCGTGATAGAAAAAAAGATATACCGTTGCTTTGTGAGCATTTTCTAAAACGCTTTGCCCCGGAAAAAAAACTCAAGATTGCTGAAGAAACCATGGACCTTTTCATGGGCTACAATTGGCCGGGCAATGTACGCGAATTGAGAAACGTTATCCAGCGGTCCTCACTTTTTGCGGAAGACAAAATTAGAATCAAAGATTTACCTGACGATCTTGCCCAGATAGATCATTTTGAAAGAATGGTGAAAGCTTGCCAGGCTTGCTACGATTCAGGAAAATTGCCATATAATGAAGTAATAAATTGCCTTGAATCAAGGCTTTTGAGCGAGGCCTTAAAAAACACAAACGGCAATCAAAGCGAAGCAGCAAAGAAACTAGGCATGAAACTTTCCACCTTTAGGGATAAGCTAAAAAAACTGGATATTCATCAGTAAGTACAAAGTTCAAAGTCCAAAGTTCAAAGTCCAAAGTTCAATGTTTAAAGTTTAAAGTTTAAAGTTTTCTCGAAAGCCTTAATAAAGGATATCAACTCTATCAATTGAACCCACCCCTCATCCAAACTATGTAATGTTTTTAGAAAATAAAAAACATTCAAGGAAAAAAAAACTTTGTGAACTTTGTGTTTCTTCGCTCTGAGATCTTTGTGGTTAGATGTTGCGATACAATTTGACATATACTAAATACAGCTATTTCTTAACTTCTTTTTAAAAAACAATTTCCCGCAACCCATTCACGGAATTCCGCAGATTCTTCAATTTTGCTGTTTAGAATAAATATTAATAACAAATAGCTAAATATTTTCATTTGTTTCATTCTGAATAGTTTACTTATTCATCTATTTCTATAAAAAATAAAAAAACAAAAATGGAACAGCAATTGCCTACAGAAGTTTGTGTTAAAACTTAACAATGGAAAAGACACTGATAAAAATTAAAGGAAATGTTGCCGAAGTTTTGGAAAAGAAAGGGCTGCGCCAGGCAAAAATAGTTTGCAGCGGCAACCCGGTTATGATTTCAATTCTCAATTTACCACAGGTTGAATTTGGCAGCGAGGTTACTATTGAAGGGATATTAGAAATCACTTCAATTGAATTAGAGGACCCAAGAATAAAAAAAATTGACATCACATAAACTTTAAACTTACAATTATGGGCAAAGAACAAATGACGTATTACGAAATAGCCATGGAAAAAGGCTATTCCAGGCGCGATTTTATGAAGCTCAGCGCCATGATGGCAGCCATGCTTGGCCTGGAATCGAGCAGTATTGGGCAAGTGGCGAAAGCGCTTAAAACCAAACTCCGTCCCCCGGTAATTTGGCTGCACGGCCAGGAATGTACCTGCTGCAGCGAATCATTTATCAGGTCATCGCATCCACTTGTAGCGGATATTTTATTGGATGCAGTTTCACTTAATTATACTGAAACTTTGATGGCTCCAGCCGGATACCAGGCTGAATTGTCGTTAACTGAAACAATGGAAAAGTATCCCGGTGAATACCTGCTGATGGTAGAAGGTTCGGTTCCAACCAAAGAGAACGGAGTTTATTGCTGCATCGCCGGTAAAACTTTTGAAGAAACGCTGCATGAATGTGCTGCTGGTGCGAAAGCTGTTATAGCCTGGGGAAATTGTGCTTCGGCTGGTTGCGTTCAGGCTGCCAACCCAAACCCAACTGGTGCAACACCTATTTATAAAATAATTAAAAACAAACCCATTATCAATGTACAGGGTTGCCCGCCAATTGCTGATGTAATGGCTGGGGTAATTGTGTATATGCTAACTTTTGAAGCTATTCCTGAATTGGACAGATTGAGAAGGCCGAAAGCTTTTTATTCAAGAAGAGTGCACGATACTTGCTACCGCAGGCCAAACTTCGACGCTGGCCTCTTTGTTCAGTCTTTTGATGATGAAAATGCCAAAAAAGGATATTGTCTATACAAAATGGGGTGTAAAGGACCTGTTACTTATAACGCCTGTGGGGTTACAGAATGGAATGAAGGAGTGAGTTTTCCAATCAAATCCGGACACCCATGCATTGGATGCAGCGAAGCTGGTTTTTGGGATGCTGGCCCATTTTACGATCACCTGCCTGATTTCCCTGGTTTTGGAATTGAATCGAATGCTGATAAAGTTGGCGTAGGCCTTGCTGCCGCTGCCGGTGTTGGAATTGCTGCTCATGCAATCTCAACCAATATTCGCAAGAGAAGATTAATCCAAAAGGGTGAGTGTAAACCAGAATCTAACGAATCTTAAAAAAAGAAAATCATGGAAAAAAGAATAGTTGTAGATCCAATCACCCGTATTGAAGGGCATCTCCGGGTGGAAATTGAAGTTAAAGATGGATTTATTGTAGATGCATATAGTTCTGGAACTATGGTTCGGGGAATGGAAATTATCCTTAAAGGCCGCGATCCTCGCGATGCCTGGGCTTTTACTGAAAGGGTTTGTGGCGTTTGCACCACCGTACATGCACTTGCCTCGGTTCGAACAGTTGAAGATTCCTTGGGAATCGTTATTCCGCCAAATGCGGAGATGGTCCGCAACCTGATGTTCTGCGCACAAATGATGCAGGATCATGTGGTACATTTTTATCATCTTCATGCACTTGACTGGGTGGATGTTGTTTCAGCTCTTAGTGCTGACCCTGCTCAAACATCTGCCCTGGCTCAAAGCATTTCACCTTGGCCAAAAAGTTCAGTTGGATATTTCAGAGATACACAAAAAAGATTACAAAAATTCGTTGACAGTGGCCAATTGGGTATTTTTGCAAATGGTTACTGGGGCAGCCCGGCTTACAAACTTCCTGCTGAAGCCAACCTTATGGCTGTTGCCCACTATCTTGAAGCATTGGAATGGCAAAAAGAGATAGTTAAAATTCACACCATTTTTGGTGGAAAGAATCCACACCCTAACTATCTTGTTGGAGGAGTTCCCTGTTCAGTCAGCCTGAATGAAGTAAATTCCTTGAACATTGAAAGATTGGCCTATGTAAAACAGCTTCTTGACGATGCCAACACTTTTATCAACCAGGTTTATATTCCTGATTTACTGGCGATTGCCTCATTCTATAAAGACTGGGGAGCAATTGGTGGTGGACTTGAAAATTATTTGTGTTATGGTGACCTTCCAACAAATGGCTACGGAGATGTTGCCAGTTATAAATTTCCAAGAGGAATAATTCTAGGAAGAGATCTAAGCAAAGTCATTGAAGTAAATGGCAAAGACCCTGACCAAATTAAGGAATATATTGCTCACTCCTATTATAATTATAGTGGTGGGAATGAAGAAGGTTTGCACCCGTTTGAAGGTCAAACCAATCTGAATTATACAGGGCCTACCCCACCTTATGACCAGTTGAATGTTGAAGGAAAATATAGTTGGCTGAAAACTCCGCGCTGGAACGGCTATCCAATGGAAGTTGGCCCACTTGCCAGAATGTTGGTTGGCTATGCTTCAGGAAGAGAAGACTTTAAGGCTGTTGTAGACGGTGCATTAGCTGCGCTTGATGTTCCTGTTACTGCTTTATTTTCCACTTTGGGAAGAACAGCTGCACGTGGATTGGAAACACAATTGGTTAGCACCTGGTCGCTTGAGTTTTTTGATACACTGATAAGCAATATTAAAAACGGTGATTCAAGAATGTTCACCGATTACAGGTGGGATCCTGAAACCTGGCCTGCCGAGTCAAAAGGTGTTGGAATGACCGAGGCTCCGCGTGGTGCTTTAGCGCACTGGATTGTTATCAAGGACAAGAAAATTGATAACTATCAGTTGGTTGTTCCCAGCACATGGAATGCTTCGCCGCGGGATGAAAGAGGTCAGCGCTCAGCTTACGAGGCTTCACTTCTGGGAACGCCCGTTGCTGATCCAAACCAGCCTCTTGAGTTACTTCGTACAATCCATTCATTCGACCCATGCCTGGCTTGTGCTGTTCATATTTATGATGAAAAAGGTACTTATGTTCATCAAATTCAAACATTTTAATCATGGAAAGAGTAGCTAATCACACAGATAACGTGGCCTTACGGGCAGTTTATGTCTGGCAACTACCCGTCCGCTTTTACCACTGGATAAATGCCTTATGCATTTTGGCCCTAAGTATAACCGGTTTCATCATCGGCGATCCTCCTGCACTGCAGAGTGCTGCAGAAGCTTCTTTTTCATATTGGTTCGGAACTGTACGTTTCATCCATTTCGTATTTGCCTATATTTTCTTTTTTAATTTCCTGCTAAGAATTTATTGGGGATTTGTTGGTAACCGCTTCGCGAACTGGAGAAATTATATTCCCTATTCAAAACGACACTGGAAGCATATGTGGGAAGTTATTAAAGTTGATATTTTGCAGATAGAATGCAGCAACGACCCCAACCTGGGGCATAATGCACTCGCTAGCTTTACCTACTTTCTTACTTTTATTGTTTTCCTTTTGCAAGTACTCACCGGTTTTGGAATGTACTCTGCTATGAGCCATGCATTTATTCCTTCTTTGTTTGCCTGGGTTCCGGCAATTTTAGGTGGCGACTTAGTAACTCGCGACATACACCATATTTTAATGTGGTTTTTTATTCTTTTTTCTATCATCCATGTTTACCTTGTTTTTTATCATGACTATGTTGAAAGAAATGGCGTAACTTCTTCGATGATAGGCGGATGGAAATTTTATCCAAGAAACAAAGTTGAAAGAGAAAAAGAGTTGGAAAAATATTAAGTAGTGGTAGTAGTTTATAATGTTTAAAGTGAGTTGAAAAGGCCCCGTCATGAAAAAAACGGGGTCTTTTTATTTACACCTTTTATATAAATGAAGGAATAAATTAAGTTTACCGAATATTTACCTAAAAGAGAATAATGAGCAAAAAAAATCAACTAAAAAGAACTTTGATTCTTGGGCTTGGAAATGTACTTCTTCAAGATGAAGGCCTGGGAGTGCATGCGCTGCGAGAAATGCAGAAAATGGAATGGCCAGAAAATATAGAATTACTTGATGGTGGCACTGGTGGGTTCGTATTACTTTCATTGTTCAATGAATATGAACAATTTATCATAATTGACGCCACTTTGAGCAACGACCCGCCTGGAACAATTAAAGTTATTGAGCCCAAATTTGCCAAAGATTTTCCCCGCTCACTCAGCACGCACGAACTTGGTTTGAAAGACCTGATAGAATCTGCCCAACTACTTGGAAAAATGCCGAAAATATTCCTCATCGTCGTCAATATTAATCCAAAACAGGAAATGAACATCGAATTGACAGATAATACCAGGAAAACTATACCTCGTATAATCGAGACAGTTCAAAATGTTGTACAGCAAATTAATTCCTGAACATTTAATTTCGAATAATATTTAATTCTCAATTAACTTTTTACAGTTTCAATTGTTTTACTATTTTTGTATATAATTAAACAATTTAGTAGTAATAAAATGATACAATATTCAATTAATGAATTGGAAAGCCTTACGGGAATAAAAGCACACACAATTCGTATATGGGAAAAACGATACGGTTTGTTAAAACCTGAGCGAACTGACACCAATATCAGGCATTACAGCAACGACGAGCTTAGGAAGTTGATTAATGTAACCACCTTGTACAATGGAGGAATGAAAATTTCGCACATTGTAAACCTTTCGGAAAATGAATTGAACGAAAAAATAACTGAATTAATCAATACTTCTCAATCAGAGCAAACAGCTGTGTATGAGCCATACATCGGTAATTTGATTACCGCAAGTTTAACTTTTGATGAAGTTTCTTTTGAAAAAAACTTTTCCAATGCAATACTCCGTTACGGATTGGCAAACACATACCAATTTATTTTGCTACCTGTGCTTCAACGCATTGGAATATTATGGAACACAGAGAAAATAAATCCAGGTCAGGAACATTTTATCTCAAATTTAGTTTTACAGAAAATATACAGTGCAATTGATGGTTTACAACCCTCAGCAAACAGCGAGGAAAAATGGTTGTTGTTTTTGCCCCAGCATGAATTTCATGAAATAGGCTTATTGATTGCCAATTATTTGCTGCGAAATGCAGGAAAAAAAGTAATCTATCTTGGTTCAAGGGTTCCTTATGATGCACTTGTGCAAACTGCTCAATTTAATAAACCAACCCACTTAATGCTTGTAATTGTTAGAAACCAACCGGCTGATGAATTGCAAGAATACCTGGATAAGCTGTCTATTGAATTCAAAGACCTAAAAATTATTATCACAGGCAACACTGCACTTCTTTCGCAAGTTAAAATTAAAAAACCAATGATCTTAATCAGCAGCTTTGAAGAATTTGTTAAAGAAATATAATTTTGTTTAATCTTTTTATTATTATATTAAACATTATTGTATTTTTGCAAAATAAAATTAACGTATGAAAAAGATTCAAATTCACATATTGTTTGTTTTTTTGATATTTCCTGCTTTGCTTTTCAGCCAGCAAAAAACAAGCACTAAGAAAAAAAATACCATTGCAGTTGATACGATTTATAAAATT
>DATCTB010000597.1:0-4274 GCA_036568185.1 Bacteroidales bacterium
GTCTTCCTATCTTTGCTCCGCAATTTAAAAACGAAAAAATATGTTGGAGACAAACATTCGTGAATTGAACGAAAAAATTCAGCAGGAAAGCCAGTTTGTTGACCTGGTGCACATGGAAATGAACAAGGTAATCATTGGCCAGAAACACATGACCGAGCGCTTGCTGATTGGCTTGCTTGCCAACGGGCACATTCTGTTGGAAGGTGTTCCCGGCCTTGCAAAAACCCTTGCCATCAACTCGCTGGCCAATGTGGTAGATGCCAAATTTAGCCGCATCCAGTTTACTCCTGACTTGCTACCTGCCGACCTTATCGGTACGCTGATTTACAGCCAGAAAAAGGAAGAATTTGTAGTGAAAAAAGGGCCTCTCTTTGCCAACTTTATCCTGGCGGACGAAATCAACCGTTCACCTGCAAAAGTGCAGAGTGCCTTGCTGGAAGCCATGCAGGAAAGGCAGGTGACCATTGGTGAAACCACTTTCAAACTGGAAGAACCCTTTTTGGTAATGGCAACCCAAAACCCGATTGAGCAGGAAGGAACCTATCCGCTGCCCGAAGCACAGGTTGACCGTTTTATGCTGAAAGTGATGATTAATTATCCCAAAAAGGAAGAAGAAAAACTGATACTTCGCCAGAACATCACCAACACAACTTCCAAGACAAATACAGTATTGAAAACTACCGATATTTTAAAGGCAAGGGCGATTGTCCGCGAAGTGTACCTGGACGAAAAAATTGAAAATTATATTACCGATATAGTCTTTTCATCCAGGTACCCAAAAGAATACAAATTGCCAAAGTTTGAACACATGATTTCTTACGGTGCTTCTCCCAGGGCAAGTATCAACCTGGCATTGGCTGCAAAAGCTTATGCTTTTATCAAACGCCGTGGTTATGTAATTCCTGAAGATATCCGTGCCGTTGCCCACGACGTAATGCGCCACCGCATTGGCTTAACCTACGAAGCCGAAGCGGAGAATATAACGAGTGAGGACATAATTAATGAGATATTGAATACGGTTGAAGTACCTTAGGAGTTGGAGTTTGGAGTCTGGAGTTTGGAGTTTGGAGAGTTGAGAGATTAATCGTTAAAAATAGTTAGATGGCTACTTTTAAAAGTTTTGAAGAAATAGATGTTTGGCAAAAAGCGAGGGTTTTAGCCAAATTAGTTTATGCTGAAACTTCAAAACCTAAATTTGATAATGATAGAAAACTCCGTTCCCAAATGTCAGGGTCATCAGGTTCAATTATGGATAACATAGCTGAAGGACAAGGTAGAGGCGGAAGCAGGGAATTCAGGCAATTTTTATGGATAGCTAAAGGCTCATCAGCAGAATTAAGGTCACAACTTTACAGGTCATTTGACAGAGAATACTTAGACAAGCAGACATTTGAAGATTTATTTAACAAAGCTGATGAGATTGAAAAAATGCTCAAAGGCTTAATTAACCATATCGAAAAATCTGAATTAAAAGGTATAAAGTACAAAACCGGAGAGCTTTAGTTTTCTCCAAACTCAATACTCAAAACTCAGCATGGACGCTCAGGAAATATTCAAAAAGGTACGCAAGATTGAGATAAAGACACGTGGTTTGTCTAACCAAATCTTTTCGGGTGAATACCACAGTGTGTTCAAGGGAAGAGGTATGGCTTTCAGCGAGGTGCGCGAATACCAGTATGGCGATGATATCCGTAATATCGACTGGAACGTTACTGCCCGCTTCAACCACCCTTTTATCAAGATTTTTGAGGAAGAACGCGAGTTGACCGTTATCCTGATTATTGATGTTTCGGGCTCAAATAATTTTGGTACCCAAAAACAATTGAAGGAAGAATTGGTTACTGAAATTGCAGCAGTACTTTCTTTTTCAGCCATTCAAAACAATGACAAAGTGGGCGTGATTTTCTTCAGTGATAAAATTGAAAAATTCATTCCACCAAAAAAAGGCACAAGCCATATTTTGCGGATTATACGTGAATTGATTGACTTTAAGGCTGAAAGCAATGGCACCAATATTTCGGAAGCATTGCGTTACATGACCAATGTTATCAAGAAAAAGTCAACTGTTTTCCTGATTTCCGACTTTATGGATGAAGGTTTTGAAAAAGCCATCCAAATTGCTAACCATAAGCACGACCTGATTGCCATCAGGGTAACTGACGAACGCGAAACCGAAATGCCCGATGTTGGATTGGTAAGGATGATGGATAACGAAACCGGCCAAAAAATGTGGGTGGACACATCAAGTAGCAAAGTAAGGCAGCAATTCAAAAACTGGACAAACCAAAAAAGGGCTGCGCTTGACACCTTGTTTGCCCGTTATGGCGTGGATATGGTGAAAGTTTATACAGGAGAAGACTACGTTAAACCGCTGATGAACCTGTTTAGAAAGAGAGAAGCAAGAAGATAAGAGATGAGAAAAATTTGGTTTATACTTATAATTTCGTTGGTTTTGCTGGGTGGCAAACTGCAGGCGCAACAAGCCTCAGCATACATGTCACTCGACACGAATGCCATGATGATTGGCGACCATGTTGAAATGCAGTTGGGCATCAATGTGCCCGATGATTTTACGGTTATCTGGCCACAATTGCTTGATTCAGTTGCGCCCCACATTGAAATTGTCAGCAAAACAGGGATTGACACAACAAGGACAAACAACAACCTGACGCTCAGGCAAAACATAAGCATCACATCCTTCGATTCAGGATATTTTGAAATTCCTTCTATCGAATTTATTTTTCACCATAAAAATGACACGGTAAGCTACAAAACCAGCACCCGCCTAATGTACCTAATGGTGAATGTGCCGGCAGTAGATACTGCACAGGCTTTCAAAGCCATCAAAGGGCCGGTTTCAGAGCCTTATACATGGCGTGAAATACTGCCGTGGGTGGCTTTGGGGCTGGCAATTATCGGGCTGGTGATATTTTTGGTTTGGTATATAAAAAGAAGAAGAAAGAACTTGCCGGTTTTTGTTAAACCAAAGCCCACTCTTCCACCACATATTTTAGCAATCAACCAGTTGGAGGAATTGCGCCTGGCTAAAGTTTGGCAAAACGGTAAGGTGAAAGAATACCACACTCAACTGACTGATATTGTCAGGGAATATTTAGAAAACCGTTTTCATTTCGAAGCTCTGGAAATGACAACCGATGAAATACTTGAAGAAATTGCAAACCAGAAAGTGAACAAGGAAGCCGCTTCCAAACTTACCGGAATATTGCAATTAGCCGACCTGGTAAAATTCGCGAAAGGGCAACCTACACCGCTTGAAAACGACCTTTGCCTGACTCACGGAGTTGATTTTGTGAATGAAACCAAACTGGCAATTATTCAAAATGCGATTGAAAATAATAGTGAAACTGAAACCAAGGAAGAATAACCATGCCACACGTAGATAATTGGGTAAACCCCGAATACCTGTATTTGTTGCTGCTGCTGCCACTGCTGGCGGTTTGGTATTGGTTCAGGAACAGGAACAGCAGCCCGGAACTGCATTTTTCAGGTTTGAAAGTGTTTGAAAGCATGCCCAAAAGCCCGAAAAGTATTTTAATTCACAGCTTGTTTGTTTTGCGTTTGTTGGCTATCGGCTTGTTGATTGTCGCCTTTGCGCGCCCACAGTCGGTTTCCACTTCCCAAAGTATTCAGATTGAAGGAATCGACATTGTGATGGCTCTTGACGTTTCAGGCAGTATGCTTGCCCGCGACTTCGACCCCGACAGGCTGGAAGCTGCAAAGGCAGTTGCCTCAGATTTTATTGCAAAACGTGTGAACGACCGGGTTGGATTGGTTATTTTCAGCGGAGAGTCTTTCACTCAGGTTCCCTTAACAACCGACCATGCAGTTATCAGGAACATTTTTAAAGAAGTAAAAAGCGGCATGATTGAGGATGGAACAGCCATAGGCGATGGCTTGGCAACTTCTGTAAGCCGTTTGCAGGATTCGGAAGCTATTTCAAAAGTAATCATCCTGCTTACCGACGGCGTAAATAATTCCGGTTCGGTTGACCCGCTTTCGGCAGCCGAGATTGCTAAAATGTTTGGCATCAGGGTTTATACGATTGGAGTTGGCTCGCGCGGAATGGCACCCTACCCTGTGCAAGACCAGTTTGGAAGGGTGAGGATGCAGCAAATGGAAGTGCAGATTGATGAAGATTTGCTTCAGAAAATAGCTGAAATGACCGGTGGGCAATACTTCAGGGCAGAGAACAACAAAAAATTACAGGAAATATATTCAGAAATTGACAAACTGGAAAAATCCAAAATTGACGT
>DATCTB010000598.1:0-2647 GCA_036568185.1 Bacteroidales bacterium
ATGTCGATTCCTGCCATTTCCATTGCCATTCTGCCTTCGTACAATTCGCCTCTAAAAAAGGCTTTTCCTTCGCCCAACATCAACAATGCAATTTGCGACATGGGTGCCAGGTCACCTGAAGCGCCGACTGAACCTTTCTGGCAAACATAAGGCGTTACGCCTTTGTTCAGCATCGCTACCAAAGTTTCGGTAATCACCAGCCTAATACCCGAATTTCCGTGGGCATGCACATTAATTCTTCCTAACATTGCACCACGCACATGGTCTTCAGGCATCGCATCGCCAATTCCGGCGGCATGGTTATACACCAGGTACTTTTGAAAATCCTTCACCTGGTTGTCGTTGAGCACAACTTCCGAAAACTCGCCAATCCCGGTATTCACGCCGTACATAATCTCCCCTGCTTCTATTTTCTTTTCCAGCATTGCCCGGCATTTCACAATCCGCTCTTTTGCTTCAGCAGCCAGCTCCACTTTTTCGTGGTTCCTTGCCACCCTTACAACATCCTCAATCGTGAGGCCTGCACCTTTTATTATAAGTGTCATTTTTAAGAATTTTAAAAGGTGGCTAATTTATAAAAAATAAGCATCCCTGTCTTTTTAAAACCAAGTTGAATATCAACATTTACCACTATTTTTGCACCTTTAAATACATTTTACAAAATGCTTCAAACCGAATTAAAAGCAACAGAACAAGCTAAAGAATTATTGAAAGAAGAAACAGCGGCTTTAATTTACTTTTACAGCGATTCATGCGCGCCTTGCGTGAGCCTTCGCCCAAAAGTGATTGAGTTACTGGAAAAATCATTTCCTAAAATGAAACTGGTTTTCGTAAATTCAGCCACACATCCTTTAGTTGCAGCCCATTTCAATGTTTTCTCCAACCCAACCTTATTAATATTTTTTGAAGGAAAAGAATACAAGCGGCTAAGCAAATACGTTTCAATTTCTCAACTGGAAGAAACTATTGGAAGGCCGTATAAGATGGTTTTTTGAAGAAAGCTGGAAGCCGGAAGACCCGAGACGGAAGTCAGGAACTAAACCACGATGAATGACAACCGAATGACCATTGAATGACAATTGAATACCCACCAAATGACTAATCATCCATAACAAGTGACCAATTATCTAATGACTAATCAAACCCCAGGTATCAGCGCATCAGGCAAATCATACTTTACATCCCTAAGAAACTGAATGGTTTTTTCCATTTCCTCATGCATGATTTTATCCTGTTCGATAAAAGAAACTTTTTCCCGGTAGGAGGAAATAAATTCTTCAATAAAAGGAGATGATTTTACGGGTTTTCTAAAATCAAGGGCTTGTGCTGCATTGAAGAGTTCGATAGCCAGGATTCTTTCCAAATTATATACCACTTTATAAGCTTTGGTGGCAGCATTGGCTCCCATACTCACGTGGTCTTCCTGCCCTTGCGACGACTCGATGGAATCAACCGAAGATGGTGTGCACAACATTTTATTCTGGTTAACGATGGAGGCTGCGGTGTACTGAGGAATCATAAAGCCGGAATTGAGCCCCGGATTGGCAACAAGAAAAGGTGGAAGCCCACGTTTTCCATGCAACAACTGGTAGGTGCGCCTTTCGGAAATATTTCCCCATTCTGCTGCCGCGATAGCCATATTGTCAAGCGCAAGTGCCAAAGGCTGCCCATGAAAATTCCCTCCTGAAATAATCAAATCCTTATCAGGAAATATGGTTGGGTTGTCGGTAACAGCATTGATTTCATTTGAAAAAACTGTTGCCACATAATTGATAGAATCTTTGGAAGCCCCGTGAACCTGCGGGATGCAGCGGAAAGAATAGGGATCCTGGACATGCACTTTTGGGCGGTTTATCAGTTCACTTCCTTCAAGCATTTGTCGAAACCTGGCGGCAGTCTGTATCTGCCCTTTGTGGTGCCTGATTTGGTGCAGTTCATCAAAAAATGGTTCAATACGCCCGTCAAATGCATCGAGGGAAATCGCAGCGATAATATCTGCCAATTCAGAAAGGCGGAAAAGTTTGAGCAAATTATGCACGCCATAAGCCGCCATAAACTGCGTCCCGTTCAGCAATGCCAAGCCTTCTTTCGATTGTAATTTTATTGGCTGCCAGCCTTTCTGTTTCAAAACTTCAGCCGATTTCATTTTTTTATTTTGAAAATAAACTTCTCCCATTCCCAGCAATGGCAACGACAAATGGGCAAGTGGTGCCAGGTCGCCGGAAGCGCCCAATGAGCCAAGCTGATAAACAACCGGAATAATATCTTCATTGTAAAAATCAAGCAGGCGCTGAACTGTTGCCAACTGAACGCCCGAATGCCCGTAAGAAAGCGACTGAGCTTTCAATAGCAACATCAGTTTTACAATTTCCTGCGGAACTTCATCTCCCAAACCACAAGCATGCGACATCACCAGGTTTTCCTGCAACTGACCGAGGTCGGCTTTTGAAATCTGCTTATCATAAAGAGCCCCAAAACCTGTGTTAATGCCATAAATTGGGTCTGAACTATCTTGCATTTTCTTGTCGAGATAGCTTCGGCATTTTACAATTCGCGCTTCTGAATCTTTTGACAATTCAAGCTTTTGCTTGTTTTTAATTAATTCAAAAATGGATTTGAAAGTCAGTTTTTCAGGGCTTAAAATATA
>DATCTB010000599.1:0-6272 GCA_036568185.1 Bacteroidales bacterium
AATGCTACAAATGTATTTTTCGAATGGGGCATAGCCTCAACTGAAGATCCAAATGATTTCATATGGACCGCGGTTACTCTTTCTCATACTGAGTGGCAAGAAAAATCAGTTGATTTAAGCTCATTTGTTGGCCAGGATGTATATATTGCATGGCGTTCATATAGGACAAATAATTACACTAATGTTGTGTATTTGGACGATATTTCAATAAATTCTTCCTGTGCCGTACCTTCTGATTTAAGCTCAGGCAATTATACTACTACAGGTGCTGATCTAAGCTGGACCGATAATATTGGTTCCAATTGGGATATATATATAGTGCCAAAAGGAGACCCTGCACCGGAAGCTGGTACAACTCCAACTGAAGATGACTTTGCTTCAACATTATATACATGGACAGGTGGTAGTATTGGAACAAGCTACGATTGGTATGTGCGAAGCGATTGTGGCCAAGACAATACAGATGTAAGTTCCTGGAAAGGGCCAGCTTCATTCAATACTGTTTGTGAAGTTGCTTATCCACCTTATTATGAAAATTTTGATAGCGAAACTGCTCCTACTTTCCCATTATGTATGACAGTTGAAAACACTAATGAAGATGCAATGTCGTGGGTAACAGAATTACATCTTTATGGGCATAGCTTACCCAATTCTGCAAGTTTGAAATTTAACAATTTGGAAATGGATGATTGGTTTTTCACGCAGGGTTTGCAATTAACAGCTGGTGTTACTTATGAAGTTTCTTTTGCATATTTTGGAGCATATTATGAAAACCTTGAAGTTGATTGGGGAACTGCTGCAACTTCTGCATCCATGTCTGGAACGCCTATCTTTCAGGCCCTTAATATTGATAACCTTTTTAAACTGGGATATGGAAGTGTAACGCCTTCTACTTCGGGCACATATTATATTGGCTTTCATGGTTATAAACAAACCTCTGGAAATAAATGGCTAAGTATTGATGATGTTCAGGTAATTGAAGTAGTAGAAAGTACTGTCTGGTCAGGAGGCGTTGATACTGATTGGAGAAAGGATGGAAACTGGTCTAATGGCCTGCCATCTTCAACAACAAATGTAGTTATTCCAGCAGGTTTAACAAACTATCCAACTTTAACTTATCAAATTGCTATTGGTTCAATGACAATTGAATCTGATGCCGGTGGTGATGCTTCAATATTGAATGACTACTTAATGACAGTTAATGGTGATGTTACCATTCAGCGTTATATAACAGGTGGAAAATGGCATAATGTTTCTGCTCCTGTCCAAAACCAAACAGTAAACAGCTTATATCAGGGTGGCAACCCTGAAGTTTGGTTAAGGAATTACAATGAACCTACTAATACAAGTACTTATATTACTGATTTGACAACCCCAATGCCATCAGGTTTAGGATATGAAGTTTGGGTAGAGACTGGATCAAGGTATGATGTTACTGCTGAATTTACTGGAGATTTAAGAATAACTGATCTGATTATGGGGTATAATCAACCTATACCTTTAAGCTATAGCGGCCCTGAACCTTTTGGTTATAACTTAGTTGGAAATCCATTTGCCAGTCCTTTGGATTGGGATATTGGCAGTTGGAATAGAAATAATATTGGTGGCGCCTGTTGGGTTTGGGATCCGGTAGCCGGGAACTATTTGACACGGGTTGGCGGTGCCGGTAGTTTACCCGATGGAATCATACCAATGGGACAAGGTTTTTTTATTCAAGCACTGTCTTCTTTTGCTACACTTAGAATTCCAAGAGATGGCCGCGTACACTCCAGCCAACCTTTCCTAAAAAATTCAAATGATGAAGAATTGGAGCAAATATCGTTACAAGTAAATTACGGGCAAATGAGAGATGAATTGACAATCGTTTTTACCAGTGATGCAACTACGTCCTATGATGATGGACGTGATGCCAGAAAGATGTTTTCTATTGTCAATACTGCACCATCACTGTATGCTATTGAAGAAAACGAGGAATTGAGCGTTAATGGGCTTCCTTTATTAAATGGCACTGAACGAACTGTTGAGGTAAGGTTTATTGCAGGCCAAAATGGTGAATATATTATGAATGCAAACCTTGATCAGTTAACAGGAACCAAAGTCATTCTTGAGGACATTCAGGATTCAAAAGTCCAAAACCTGAATGATAACCCTGTTTATCAGTTTGCAGGAACTACAGGCGATCAGCCTGAAAGGTTTTTATTGCATTTCAGTCAGAATTACACTGATATTAAACCTGCTGGAAAGGAAACTTTAGTTAAAGTTTATGCTTATGATGGTAATATATACATCAGAAGTAATGGCACCGCTGCTAATGAACAAAAAGAAGTTTGGGTTTATGATATACTTGGTAGAAATATTCTGCAAACTAACCTTTCCCCATCTTCACTTTCCAGTATTCCGGCACATTTTGCTAAGGGATACCTGGTTGTAAAGGTAATTTGTGAAAGCGGGACAGAAGTAACTAAAGTCTTTAATTACTAATCGTAAAAACTCAAAACTATGAAAAAAAAATATTTAACCAAAATTCTGATAAGCCTTTTGTTTACACTGGTTTTTGCGTTTTCTTACGCCCAGGGTGGCCCCGGTGACCCGGGCGGTGACCCAAGCGGCGGTGGTGACCCATTGGGAGGAGGGGCTCCCTTATCAGGAGGTACAATTATACTTTTATCAATTGGTGCAGCTTTTGGAGGAACTAAATTGATCAATTATATTAAAAAGGAATCTGAATTGAAAAATTAAATTGATTTAGTCAAATTATTTAAACCCCATTTTCAGGTATTTCAGAGAATGGGGTTTTATTTTACTCTTTATACACTTCTAAAACCCATCCAAACTCATAGTAACAGTAGGAATAAGTAATAGCCATCCAAGAATAATTAGGACAACAACAAATGGGAATACCCATTTTACCCATTTGTCAAAAGGAATTTTTGCTACCCCTAACACGGCAATTGTTACACCTGAAGTTGGGGTAATCATGTTGGTAAATCCATCGCCAAACTGAAAGGCTAAAACGGTTGCTTGCCTGGAAAGCCCTACCAAATCAGAAAACGGCGCCATCACCGGCATAGTCAAAGCAGCTTTTGCTGAACCTGAGGGGATAATAATATTGATAACATTTTGAATGACATACATCACGCTAACAGTCCCCAATTTCCCCATACCTTCCATCGAAGCTGAAACGCTATACAAAATAGTGTCAATTACTTTGCCTTCCTGCAGGATAACAAGTATGCCACCAGCCAGGGCAACTACAAGGGCAGCCGACATAATGTCTTTTACTCCTTCCAAAAAGTATTTTGTAATATCATTTGCACTGTAACTCATGGCTATGCCTGAAAAAATTCCTAATGCAAAAAATAGGGTGGCTATTTCCATAATATACCATGAATAGCCCATCACGCCAATGATGAGGAAAACAATGGTGAAGGCAAGCAGGTTCAAGATATAAAAATGGACAGATTTTCTTAGGGCAAAAATGCTGCTTAAGAAAAACAAAGCAGTGGAGATAGGAATTGCAGGAAGAGTGCCTGAACTATTCCCGATTTTAATTTCAGAAAAAGGGTATATCCACGAAAAAACCAACAAGCCAAAGCTTAGGAATATGAACGAAACCCACGCACTTTTCGGTGTATGAAAAGTGAAAGATTCAATATCAACCGCCTCCTTATTTCTCCAGTATTCATCAGTTTCGTAAACCGGCGACCTTTTCGGGTCCTTTTTAATTTTACGGGCATAAACCAATACCCAACTTATTCCAACAATATTGATAATAACCCAGCAAAACAGCCGGTAGCCAAACCCTGAAAAGAGAGGCAAATCAGCAATTCCCTGGGCGATGCCAATAGTAAAGGGGTTCAGAACGGCGCCGGCAAACCCCAGCCCGGCGGCAACAAAAACCATACTGATTCCAACAATGGAGTCATAACCCATCGAAATAGCCAATGGGACGATGATAATAATAAAGGCAATGGTTTCCTCACTCATCCCAAACACGGCTCCGAAAACACTAAAAACCAGCATTACCATGACAATGATGATATTATTCACGCCAATTGCTTTAAAGGCTTTTTTCGTTTCCAGGCCCTCCACAAATTTGAGAAAAGATAAAATCCCGATATCAATAGCCTTGCTGCTGTTCACTATCCAAAAAGCACCTCCAATCATCAAAATAAAAACAATGATGCCGGCTTGCATTTCAAAACCATTGAAAAACGCTGAAAACACTTCCCAGCTTTGCTTATCATGCTCAACATAGTGAAACGAATCTTTATCAATAACAGTCCTTTCAATTCCATTTACAGTAACTGTCTGCCTTTCATATTCCCCGCCAGGGATTATCCATGTTAGGATGGCGGCAAAAACGATTAAACTGAAAATAATGACGTAGGTGTGGGGGATTTTTTTGAACATATTTTTAAAAGTTAAAATTCAAAAATACGGATTTAGGCAGATATTTCATGTTATGTAACAATCTCTTTTCTTTATTCGTGTTAACAAATTATTTTTTGACAAAAATTTTTACTGACAAATCCTTTTCTTACTTTTAAGGCATGGTAATATTAAGTGAAAAAGCACCGGTTTTGTATGAAATTAGTCAGTTTATTAACCCTAAGCACAAAATTGATGAAGCAACAATTCATCAAGCAAAACTTGTTATTGCCGATACTATTGGAACGGCTTTTAGTGGAGTTAATTCAAAAGCATTTAGCAGTGCAAGACTAAGAGATCTTTTTCTTTCAGCAGAGAATGAATTTGATGTTTGGGGGAATTCTTATATAAGAACATCATATACGGCAGCTGTTTTTTACAACACGCTTTCAATCAGCTCAACCGATTTTGATGAAGGCCATCGAAAGGCAGTTGGACATCCAGCAAGCCTGGTGGTTCCTGTGGCGGTTTTGCTCGGGCAAAAATTTAAGCGACCATTTTCACACGTTTTAGAAGCAGTAATTATTGGCTATGAAGTTGGAACCCGTTTTAGCCAGGCACGTGTCCGTGAAAAAATAAACAGCTATTCTACCGGCAGGTGGGGAGGAATTGCAACTGCTGCAACGGCTGCCTATTTGCTGGGCTTGACTGACTATCAAAAGGTTCATGCGCTGAGCAATGCTGCCGTGCTTTCGCCGGCAATGCTGGGTGGTTCAACCGATGTAAGCACGGGTTCCATGTCGAAAGAAGGTGTTGCCTGGGCGGCTCAGGTGGGTTTGCAAAGTGCTTTGATAGCTAAAAATGGTTTTACTGGCCCATATTTGTTTGTTGATGAAACTGATGATTACCACAAAGATATTTTGGTTGAAAACCTTGGAATAGAATGGCTGATAAACTCCAACTATTTCAAGCCTTATGCTTGTTGCAGGTGGCTACATCCGGCGATTAAAGCTGTTTTAGCATTAAGAGAAGAAAATAATCTGTATTGGTTTCGAATCAGAAAAATTGAAGTGGAGGTTTTTTCACGCGCTTTGGATTTAATTAGTACAAAATACCCCGAAGACCCTATTGAAGCACAGTTTCATTTACCGTATGTTTTAGCTTGTGCTCTTCGTTTTAACAAAGTCATTCCTGAATTCTTTGCTAAAGAATATTTAAAAATGAACGAAATAAGTACTTTGATTCAAAAAATATCACTTATTCCAAGCGAACAATATTCCAATGCTTTTCCTGGAAAACTTCAATCGAAAGTAACAATAGAACTCCCTAACGGGAAAATTTTTTCAAAAGAAATTCTTGAAGCACCCTGGGAGGCCGGTAGTCACCCAACTGAAACTGAATTATGGGAAAAATTCAAACTTCAGGCAGGAGATAAAAATGAATATATTTTTAAAAGAATCATGGAGTGCGATGAAAATGAGGTTTTAGATTTTAATAGAGAAGAAACATGATTATTATAGCCGGAGCCGGAAAACCGAAAATTGAACAGTATATTTCGAGAAAAGCGGAACATTGTTACCGCTGCAACAACTCCCGCCAGTGGATATTAAAGAAAACCAGTTTGTATATCACGCTTTTCTTCCTTCCATTAGCGCCATACAAAACCACTTATACCTATTTTTGCCCAATTTGTAATAATTCAATCGAACTTGACAAGGACAAATTTGAGTTCAAAATACGCCACGAGGCAGAACCATTAAAAGAAAAAGCTTGATGAAAAAAATTATTTTAGTATTTATAATTACAATTTTTATCCCATTTTTTATGATGAGCCAAAAAAGTGAAAACCCCAAAACTGCGCTATTGCTGATAGATATCCAGGAGTTTTATTTTCCAAATGG
>DATCTB010000600.1:0-6074 GCA_036568185.1 Bacteroidales bacterium
AAGTTATTTCAAAATCTTGAAGCTGCCTTACAAATTTTACATAATTCCCTATTACTGTTTGAATCAGAAAGTTGACGGGTTTTACTATGTAGTAAAGAATTTTAATTTGTATTTTCGCTCGAAATAATAAGAATCAGATGAGCAAAAGAGAATGGAAACCAATCAGGGAATTTGAAGAAATAAAGCTGGAAAGCTGGAACAATATTGCAAAAATTACCATTAACCGTCCAAGGTATTACAACGCATTTACGCCAACTACAACAACTGAAATGTCAATTGCCATGGATATCTGCCGCGAAGACCAATCCATTTATACTATTATTTTGACAGGCGAAGGCGACAAGGCTTTTTGCAGTGGTGGCGACCAAAATGTAAAAGGAAAAGGTGGATATATTGGCAAAGACGGCATTCCCAGGCTAAATGTGCTGGACGTACAACGAAAAATCCGTTCCTGCCCAAAACCGGTAATTGCCATGGTGAATGGCTATGCAATTGGTGGCGGCCATGTGCTACATGTTGTTTGCGATATGACCATTGCTTCAGAAAACGCAAAATTTGGCCAAACAGGCCCAAAAGTGGGCAGCTTCGATGCCGGACTGGGTTCTTCTTTTTTGGCAACTATTGTCGGGCAAAAAAAGGCACGTGAGATTTGGTTTTTAAACAAACAATACACCGCTGCTGAAGCCCTTGAAATGGGACTTGTAAACAAAGTTGTACCTTTTGAAAAACTGGAAGAAGAAACCGTTGATTGGTGCCTTATCATGCACAAACGCAGCCCTATGGCTTTGCGTATGATAAAGCTGGGTATGAATGCCGCGCTCGACGGGCAGATTGGCATACAGGAATTTGCTGGAAACGCAACATTGCTCTACTATATGACCGACGAGGCCCAGGAAGGAAAACACGCATTTTTAGAAAAACGAGATCCTGATTTTCATAAATATCCTAAGTTTCCCTGATTTTTAAACGATTATGCCCAAAATCAATTCCTGGATAAAAGCTGCCCGGCTAAGAACTTTGCCGCTGGCACTTTCAAGCATTTTAGCCGGAAGTTTTATGGCTATTTATGTTGGGGCATATAGTTGGAAAATTATTGTGATGGCGGCAATTACCACCGTTTTGCTGCAAGTACTGTCGAATATGGCAAACGATTATGGCGATTCGCAAAAAGGTACCGACAACCAGGAAAGGGTTGGGCCAGTGCGCACAGTTCAGGGTGGGGAAATCTCTCCTGATCAAATGAAAAAAGGAGTAATTTTAGTATCTTTCTTAACCTTGTTTTCTGGCATCGCACTTTTGTATGTTGCTTTTCCTGAAGATTTTTACCTGTCACTTTTATTTTTCATCATCGGCCTGGCTGCCATTGCAGCAGCTATAAAATATACGATTGGAAGCAGTGCATACGGTTACAAAGGACTTGGCGACTTTTTTGTGCTGGTTTTTTTTGGGTTTGTCGGGGTTTTGGGAACATATTTTTTAAACACGCATGAGCTAAGTATTGATGCGTTTCTTCCTGCCCTGGGCCTGGGTTTACTAAGCACGGGTGTCCTGAATCTGAACAATATGCGCGACATGAAAAACGACATCAAATCAGGCAAGCATACTTTGGCTTCAAGGCTGGGCTTTGAAAAGGCAAAAATCTATCATACTTTTCTTGTTATTGGCGGGATTGTATGTCTTGGAGCTTATATTTTTATTCATTTTACCTCAAATTTTCAATTACTTTTTCTTGTTCCCATTCCCATTTTAATTAAAGATTTAATTATTGTTTTAAAAGCAAAAGACCAGTCGAAATTGGATCCCTTTCTAAAGAAACTGGCAATTGGGACTTTGCTTACGACCATATTTTTTGGAATAAGTTTACTTTTATAAAAATAGAAATTCATGTTTAAAGCTCATTTCAAGAAGCATACACTTGTTTTCAAAAAACCTGGTGGAACTTCACGTGGAATTTTGACTACCAAAGATTCGTGGTTTATTTTTTTGAAAAATGAAAATCAAGAAACTGGAATCGGGGAATGTAGTATTATCAAAGGTTTAAGCATTGACGACAGACCTGATTTTGAAATAAAGCTGGAGGAAGTTTGTAAAAATATTGAGAATTTTCAATTGTACCTTGATTCAGGGTTGAATGATTTTCCGGCAATCAGGTTTGGGCTGGAAATGGCTTTATTAGATTTAAAAACCGGAGGAAATCGAGTTTTATTTTCTTCAGATTTTACTTCCGGGAAAGTTGGAATTCCAATTAATGGCTTGATTTGGATGGGAAGTTTTTTGGAAATGAAAGAACAGATTATTTCAAAAATTGAAGATGGATTTCGTTGCCTGAAACTAAAGATTGGAGCAATCAATTTTGGAGAAGAAATACGTTTGCTGAAATTAATAAGGAAAGAATTTTCTTCGAAAGAACTTGAAATCAGGGTGGATGCCAATGGTGCTTTTAGGGTGAATGAGGCGCTCGAAAAATTGAAAATATTATCTAAACTAGAAATTCATTCAATTGAACAACCTATCCGAGCAGGGCAGGTTGAGGAAATGGAAAAAATATGCCGTTTGTCACCAATTCCAGTGGCACTTGACGAAGAACTGATTGGGCTTAAAAACACGCAGCAGGCACGTCAATTGCTTGAAGAAATTGAGCCGCAATTTGTAATTTTAAAACCCAGTTTGCTTGGCGGTATTTCAAAAAGCGAGGAAATAATTAAAGCTGCGAAAAAATTGAAAATTGGCTGGTGGGCTACTTCCGCTTTGGAGGCCAACATTGGGTTGAATGCTATTGCCCAGTGGGTATTTACACTTAAAAATCCAATGCCGCAAGGCCTTGGAACCGGACAGTTGTTTGAAAACAATATACCTTCGCCTTTAGTTATTAAAAACGCTAGCTTGTTCCATGGCAGCCAGAATAAATGGCAACTTGATTTATTAAATAAATGAAAGGAATGGCAAAACCATTTATCATAGAAGGGAAAGCTTTTTCAAAACCTGAATTGGAAATTTTTTGCAAGAAAAAAATTGCAGATCAACAGGTTGAAGAATGGGAGAAAGAATGTTATACTTTTATTCTTGACTGGCTTTCGCCTATTTCCACCATTCACGTTCAAACTTCTGGCTCAACCGGTAAACCAAAAAAATTATTTTTAGAGAAAAAATATATGGAAGCCAGTGCGATGGCTACTATTGATTTTTTCAAACTAAAACCTGGCGATAGCGCTTTGCTTTGCTTGCCGGTAAAATATATTGCCGGAAAAATGATGATTGTCAGGGCTTTGGTGGGTGGTTTAAATTTACTTTTCACCAAACCAAGTTCAAATTTTGAAATAAATGATTTTCAAAAAATTGATTTTTGTGCAATGGTTCCTAACCAAGTGGCTGCTTTTTTGGATACAATAAAAGGTGTGGAACAGCTTCAGCGGATTAAAAACCTCATTATTGGAGGTTCTTTTTTACCAAAAGACATTGAATCGAAAATTAACAATCTAAAAACAGAAGTTTGGCAAACCTACGGGATGACGGAAACCATTACCCACATTGCCTTGCGAAAAATTAGTGGAAATGCTGAAGAGATGTACACCCCTCTGAAAAATGTAAAAGTTTGGACCGATGATCATAGTCGCCTTGTTATCGATGCTGAAAAAATCGGAGTTAAACAGCTCGTTACAAACGATTTGGCTGAAATGGGAGAAAAGGGGAAATTCAAAATACTTGGCAGAAAGGATAATGTTGTTATAAGCGGGGGTGTAAAATTTTTCCCGGAGGAAATAGAAAAAAAACTTAGCGGGTTTATTGAGAATGATTTTTATATCAGCAGTTTGCCAGATGAAAAATTAGGAAGAAAATTGGTTTTATACATTGAAGATGATGGAAATCTTGAAAATCAGGTAAATCAACTTTGGGAAAAGATTAATGCGAGGCTCAGTGGTTTTGAAATTCCCAAAGAAATCTTTTTTTGTAAAAGTTTTTCCCGAACTGTTTCAGGAAAAATCATGCGGGAATAAAGGTGTTTAAGCAAAAATCTGCCCTTAATTTTATTTTATAAAAGTAAGAAATCATCTCGCTTTGATTAGATTTTTTAAAAAGTTAAAAAAATGTTAAAAAATTATTACTAAATTGCCCGCTTATTTTAAAACCATGTTGTTATGAGCAGCAATTCCGAAAAAGAAAAAGCGAAAAAAAAACCCTCACGCGCCAGTCTTAAGAAAAAAAGGTATAAGAACAGAATAATCAAACTGATATACCTGAACAAATCCTTGTCAATCCTCGACATTATCAACAAAATGCAACTTAGTGCACCAACTGTTCAAACATTGTTGAACGAATTGATGGAAGAGCAATTTGTTGAAGTTAAGGGTACAGGTACATCAAGTGGGGGACGGAGGCCAAACTTATTTGGTTTGGTTGAAAACTCGATGTATGTACTTTCAATTGATATTGGCAGGCATTCGACCAGGTTTGCCATTTTTAATGTTGGTAATAAAAATGTTACTGGCATCCGCTATTTGCCTGTAATTCTTGAAAACAACATGAAGGTTATTGATGAAATTCATGCGTTTGCCAACAAAGTAATTTCTGAATCGGATATCGACAAGAAAAAAATAATAGGTATAGGTCTTGATATGCCTGGATTGATTGACTCGGTAAAAGGGAAAAACTATACTTTTTTCAATTTTGAAAAGCCCCTGAAAACCATTCTTGAGGAAAAATTCAAAATGCCCGTAGTAATTTCAAATGATGCTCATGCAAAAGCTTCTGCAGAGTTCAGGTTTGGGATGGCCAGGGGCAAAAAAAATGTTGTGGTTGTTCACCTTGGTTGGGGCTTGGGTACAGGCTTGATTTTGGATGGAAAACTGTATCGCGGTGCCAATGGTTTTTCTGGCGAATTTGCCCATATTCCGATGCAGGAAAATGGGTATTTATGTAATTGTGGGAAAAAAGGATGCCTTGAAACTATCGTCTCTGCAATGGCTTTAACAAGAAATGTTGTTTCTGCACTACAGGCAGGCGAAGAATCCATTATTACCAGTTTAGTTGAAAATAATCTTGATTTGGTTGAACCCAATATCATTTTGCAGGCAGCAAAATCTGGCGATCAATTTGCGATTAAAGCATTTTCAGAGCTAGGTCACGATTTGGGAAGAGGACTTGCAGTTCTTGTCCAGACCTTAAACCCGGAACTGATTGTATTGGGAGGAATACTTGCCAAAGCTGAAAAATACCTGACGACATCAGTTGAACAATCTTTGCAGAGTTATACCATTCCAAATATCAGGCATGGTGTAAAAATTGTCAACAGCAGGCTAGGAGATGAAGCCAATTTGCTGGGATGCGTTATCAACCTGATGGAAAGCGAGTATTAATTTCCTGTAGATTTCTTTTCTAAATTCAATGGTTTATACAGTTTAGCTGTATTTATTTACAGTATTTTTGCCCAAATAAATTCTAAAAATAATTTGATGAAAAAAATACTATTTCTTTTTCTTTTCCTGCCTGTTGTTACTTTCGCTCAGATTGAGATAGTGCCTTTTGCCGGCTATATGTTTGGCGGTTCGATCAATTATTACCAGGGAAAATTAAAATTAGACAATGGGCTCGATTATGGAGGCTCTCTTATCATTCCTGTGAAACAGGTGGTTTCGCTCGAATTGAATTATACGCACATGTCCAGCGAATTGAGTTTCGATGCTTATCCGTCGTATCCTCTTTACAGCGATGATAATGCCACAACTTCTACCAATTATATTCAAATTGGCACAATTAAAGACATGACAATCAACAACGATAAAGTTACTCCATTTGGCTCATTTTCGCTTGGCGCAACCTGGTATAGCTCAGATTCTTATACAACAGCTTGGTTTTTTTCCGTAACAGCCGGATTGGGCGTAAAAGTCATGTTTTCCGACCGCGTTGGCATTATGCTTCGCGGAAGGCTCATGTTGCCCATGATGTGGGGCGGTACAAGCGCTTATTATGGATTTGGCACTGGTGGCTCAGGCGGTGGCTTAACAATTGATACCTATTCTTCTTTTGTTCAGGGCGATTTTAACGGAGGCTTGGTTTTCGTGCTCGGAAACAATTAA
>DATCTB010000601.1:0-2125 GCA_036568185.1 Bacteroidales bacterium
TTCGCCAGCCTCAACCATCCGCGCAAGCCAATATACGGCTCCGTTTGGGTCGCTGCCACGCATTGATTTGATGAAAGCTGAGATAATATCGTAGTGCATTTCGCCCTGCTTATCATACATCACCAGGTTTTCCTGGATAATCTGCAAGACTTTTTCATTGTTAATCTCGATTTCTTTTTTATTTACTTTTTCCTGGTAAACAAACAGTTCCAGCGCATTGTACAACTTCCTGGCATCGCCGCCCGAAATTCTCAGCAAAGCCTCATCTTCAACTACTATTATTTTTATTTTGAACTGGTTTTCAAGTTCTTGAATTCCTTTTTTTAAAAGTATTCTCAGGTTTTCTGCATCGAGCGATTTCAAAATATATACCTGGCAGCGCGAAAGAAGTGGAGAGATAACTTCAAAAGAAGGGTTTTCCGTAGTTGCACCAATTAAAAATACCGTACCTTTTTCAACTGCAGCAAGCAATGAATCCTGTTGTGATTTGCTGAAGCGGTGAATTTCATCAATAAAAAGCACAGCATTTCCACCATAATTTGCAGCGGACTGAATCACCTGCCTCACATCCTTAACACCCGAACTAACGGCACTTAAAGTGTAAAACTGCCGGTTTAAAGTTTGGGAAATAATGTGAGCCAGTGTGGTTTTGCCAACTCCGGGAGGCCCCCACAAAATCATGGATGGTATGCTGCCCGATTCAATGCTTTTTCTCAAAATGGCACCTTTACCCACCAAATGCTCCTGCCCGATAAAATCATCGAGGGTGCTGGGGCGCAATCGTTCGGCGAGGGGGGCAGTAGCCATGTTGTTTATTTACAAAAATAAGGTTTTCCTGTCAGAAATTTAAACTGAATTGCGCGAAGCATTGATATTGCCATAAAGCGACCTGACCACCAGGTTTTGGTAGGTTTGGTAACTTTTGTCTTTTTTCTCGTTGCCTTCTTCTATTTCCCTGATTTTTATGAGCGCATATTGCTGAATTACAAGCAAGGGTAGTACGATGGATTCCCTTAATTCTATTGATTTTTTTGAAGAAAGGTTGCTCTCAAGCAATTGGCTTTGCCCCGAGACTTTCAGCAACATTTCGTAGCTCAACTCATACTCGTTGTAAATCCATCTCCAAAAATCTCCGAATTCGGCATCCTTTTCCATGTATTTTGTCAGGCCGAAATAACTTTTACAAAGTGATTGCATGCTGTTGTCAATAAGTGTTTTAAAGAAAAGGGAGTTTTTGTAAAGCTTTTTGCATTTATCAAATTTATTTCTTTTTTCCATTTCTTTTAAAGAAGTGCCAACACCGAAAAAACCCGGTACATTTTGCTTCATCTGGCTCCATGCACCAACGAAAGGAATAGCCCGCAAGTCACTGAACTCAAGCTTTGCAGAAGATTTTCTGGAACTGGGGCGGCTTCCGATATTCGCCATGCCATAATATTTCAAAGTACTCAGTTTTTCCAGGTAGGGTAAAAAATGCTCTGATTCCTTAAACCGGCGGTATTCGTCCAAGCTAATTTGAGAAAGTTCTTCCAGGATTTGCCTTTCCCCTTCATGCAATTGTTTGGAAGGTTCCGATAAAAGTAAATTTTCCAATCCCGCAGTAAGCAAAAGTTCAAGATAATATTCAGCAGAAATGTGGGTCCCAAACCTTGAACTAATGGTCTGCCCCTGGATGGTTAATTGTATTTCTTTATTCTCAATTTCGCTGCCAAGAGAAGCATAAAAGTTGTGTGTATCTCCGCCACCACGGGCAGGAGGGCCGCCACGGCCATCGAAGAATATTACAGAAATACCCATTTCACGCGATATCCTGGTGATGTTTTCTTTGGCTTTGTAAATATTCCAGTTGGCTGAAAAATAGCCGCCATCTTTTGTTCCATCAGAAAAACCAAGCATGATGGTTTGTTGCAAATTTCGGCTTTCCAGGTGTTTCCTGTAAATCGGGTCCTTGTATAATAAAATCATCGTGTTGCCTGCATTTTCGAGGTCGTCGATGGTTTCAAACAGCGGGACAATGTCGATGGGAATTTCATTTTTCCAGCTTGATAGGCGAGCCATCGCAAATACCCGGGCAACATCTTCTGCTTGTCTGCAATTACTGATTATAAACCGGTTACAAGCTTTT